>JBKJLG010000190.1:0-7258 GCA_046596995.1 Chitinophagaceae bacterium | reverse complement strand
AAATATTTCATTGTGTTCAATGGAGGTATGCATGATAAATCCGTCAAATTATTATATAGCGAATTAAATCATTTTTCCAGATACAACAAGGATAAAATTATTAAGGGTGAAAGAGTTTGTAATTCATAATTAGTTATTAAACAAAAGAGCCGCAAAATGCGGCTCCTTATTAAGCAATTTTTTCTACCTGCATATAATTTAGTTCTACAGGGGTTGCCCTTCCAAATATTTTTACTTGAACTTTCAATTTCTTTTTCTCGTCATTCACCTCTTCAATAACTCCGTTAAAGTCATTAAATGGTCCATCAATAATTTTAATGGTTTCACCAATAATGAATGGCTCACTCATTTTAATTCCGCTTGCATCGGCCATTTCATCTGCCTTGCCCAACATTTTATTTACCTCTGCCCTGCGCAGAGAAATAATTTGTCCTTTGGAACCTTTACCATCGGTAAGAAAGTGCATTACATTACTTATGTTGCTAAGGTGCTGTGCCATTTCATCCGATAGTTTTCCGTCCTCCACTTCTATCATTATATAACCGGGGTAAAAATTTCTTTCTCTCATTACCTTTTTACCATTCTGCACTTTATAAACTTTCTCTACGGGTAAAAAAATCTGCTTTACAATTTTATCCCACCCATTGCGTATTACATCTTTATCCAGGTACTCTTTTACTTTTCTTTCTTTACCACTTACCACTCTAAGTACATACCACTTACTTTCTTTACCGGGAGCAACCTGGGGCTCAAGCGATGCCTGTTCTACAACTTCCTGCCCTTCAGGTAAATTTTCTTCAACTACAGTTTCTTCTAAATTATTTGTGTCTTGCATTTTTTATTTAAATAAAGAATAAACAAATTTTAAAACTCCACTAACGCCTAAGTCCATAACCCAGACCATAGCGGTAATTAATATTGTTGCGGCTAACACAATCATTGTTGATTGCTGTAATTGCTCCCAATTTGGCCAAGTTACTTTTTCTCCCATCTCTTTATAGGAGTCTCTTATGTATGCTGATAATTTATTCATATTAAAACGTTTATTGGTCTATCTGTTAATTGGTCTATCTGTTAATTGGTTTATCCGAATAAACGGATAACTAATTAACCTTGTTCTTTGCACGGGCACAAGGATTCGAACCCTGATCAAAGGTTTTGGAGACCTCTATTCTACCATTGAACTATGCCCGTAAAGAAAAACCAAGCCCTCTAAATCTCCCTAAGGGAGACTTACGACGACTCAGTTTATTTAAAGAACTTTTATTAATAACAAAGTACCAAAGGTATTAACCAAAGGTACTTTGAAATATGTGAAACTTTCCAAAGTCTCCCATTAGGGAGATTTAGAGGGTTCTTTTTATTTTAAAATTTCAGTAACCTGACCTGCCCCTACTGTACGACCGCCTTCACGAATTGCAAATTTTAAACCCTTTTCCATTGCAATTGGTTGAATCAATCTTACAGTTAAGTTAGTGTTATCACCAGGCATAACCATTTCAGTTCCTGCATTTAATTCTACTTCTCCGGTTACATCTGTAGTACGGAAGTAAAACTGAGGACGATACTTTTGGAAGAATGGAGTATGACGACCACCTTCTTCTTTGCTCAAAACGTAAACCTCGCCTTTAAATTCAGTATGCGGAGTAATTGAACCTGGCTTGCAAAGTACCATACCTCGACGGATCTGAGTTTTTTCTATACCACGTAACAATAAGCCTGCATTATCACCAGCTTCACCTTCATCAAGTAATTTCTTAAACATTTCCACACCTGTACAAGTTGTTGTTAATGGCTTTTCCATTAAACCAACAATTTCCATTGATTCACCCACTTTAATTCTACCTCTCTCTATACGTCCTGTAGCTACTGTACCACGACCTGTGATAGAGAATACATCTTCTACTGACATAAGAAATGGCTGATCAACCGGACGTGGAGGCAATGGAATATATGTGTCAACTGCATCCATTAATTCGTCGATTTTTGCAACCCATTTTGCATCACCTGCCAAAGCGCCTGTTGCTGAACCTTGAATGATGGGTGTGTTCTCACCATCAAAACCGTAATAAGTTAATAACTCACGAATCTCCATTTCTACCAATTCCAACAATTCAGGATCATCTACAAGATCTACCTTGTTCATAAAAACAACAATACGAGGCACTCCAACCTGGCGGGCCAACAGAATATGTTCTTTTGTTTGAGGCATAGGACCATCAGTAGCAGCAACCACTAATATAGCACCATCCATTTGCGCAGCACCGGTAATCATGTTCTTCACATAATCAGCGTGACCAGGACAATCTACGTGTGCATAGTGACGTGCAACGGTAGCATACTCAACGTGAGCTGTATTAATTGTGATACCTCTTTCTTTTTCTTCTGGGGCACCATCAATTTCATCATAATTTTTCTTTTCCGCCAAACCTTTTTTAGACAAAATATCGGTTATAGCGGCTGTTAAGGTTGTTTTACCATGATCTACGTGACCAATAGTACCAACGTTAACGTGGGGTTTATCCCTTTTAAAGTTCTCTTTTGCCATTTTATTTGTTTTTTATTATTTGTGTTTTTAAAAAATTATTATTACCAGCGTTTGTATTCCATGTCATTCCCGAAATTTAGGATTGTCATTTACCTCAACTCTTTGGTCTTTATACAGCTACAAATTAGAGCTGTTGATGAGAATTGAACTCACGACCTCTTCCTTACCAAGGAAGTGCTCTACCCCTGAGCTACAACAGCTTGATAAAAAGTTGACTGTTGTTAGTTGACAGATATAATTGGCAACTGCCCTCTAACATCTGACAACCCTATGAGCGGAAGACCGGGCTCGAACCGGCCACCTGAAGCTTGGAAGGCTACCGCTCTACCAAATGAGCTACTTCCGCTTTTATAATTCGCTGATGTGATAATTAGCTGATATGCTAATAGCAATCACATAAATATTTAAAAGAACTATTAATTAGGACATTAGCGGATCAGCTAATTTGCTAATTATTTTGTGGGCAGAGTAGGGTTCGAACCTACGTACACGTGAGTGAACAGATTTACAGTCTGTCGCCTTTAACCACTCGGCCATCTGCCCATTTATTTTTGAGCCAGTGGAGGGATTCGAACCCCCGACCAGCTGATTACAAATCAGCTGCTCTGGCCAACTGAGCTACACTGGCATTAATTTTTTAGTTTCCTTTATCTCCAAAGTCTTAACCATCCCAAACCAATCGGGATGCTTTACCTAACTAACTAACACTGGCATTTGTCGTCAAACTCTTTACTATAAAGAACTTTCCTGCAAACATACCTTTACAGGGTATTTTTTGGGAAGGCAAAGGTAATGGAAATTGTTTAATGCAAAAATTTTGCAGAATAAATTTTAAAGCATTGGAATTAATAAATAGACTGATTTATGTACAAAAAAAAATCCCCGAAATTTCGGGGATATAAAATATTATGCTGCAAGCTTTTCTTTTTTTCGTTTTATTTGTGTTATGACTGAATCCAGTGCGGTATCAAAACTTTCTTCAAACGATTTAGAAGAGTGCTTTACAAAAAAATCGTGACGGGGAACATGTACTTTAATTTCTGCAATCTTGTCTTTAATGTTATGTACAACATTATCTAATTTTAAAAACACATCTACTTTTGTAATTCTTTCATGAAACTGGGCAAGCTTAGAGAGTTTTTTTTCTACATAGGATACCAGTTTTGTGTCTGCTTCAAAATGCAATGTTTGAATGTTAACGTTCATAGTAATCTTAAATTTTATCAGTGAACAATAAATAAAATGTAAAAGTTAAAGGATCATAGGCTGAATAATTTGAGAGCTTATTTTTGATATATGAAGTTAGTAAGCAAAAATCATTTTTGCAAAATATTATTTTTAAAAGTTAAATAATATTAAGATTTGGGGTGTGCCTTTTTATGTATATCCTTTAATTTCTGAATACTGTTGTGTGTATAAATTTGAGTGGATGCCAGGCTGCTGTGCCCCAACAATTCTTTTACCGCATTTATATCAGCCCCGTTGTTGGTTAGGTGTGTTGCAAAACTATGCCGCAGTATGTGCGGACTTTTGCGCTCATTTGTGGTTATATGACTTAAATATTCCTTCACTTTGCCATACACATATCTTGGTTGTAATTTTTTGCCTTTATCATTTATCAACAAGTATTCTTTATTATGATCTTTTATATTTTTTTTCTCTTGTATATAATTAAAAATATCATCCAGTAAATTTATATTAACAGGAATTATTCTTTCTTTATTACCCTTGCCCAACACTTTAATATTGTTATTGCCGTTATCCAATTGCGATTCTTTTAAATTTATCAATTCGCTTAAACGCATTCCCGTTTGATAAAATATCTGCATAAAAATTTTATTGGTTCTGCCCTCCCAGCTTTTAGGAAATTCAAGATGGTTGAATAAAGTATTAATTTCTTTTTCTTCAATAAAAGAAGGAAGCCGTTTACTAACTTTTAATGAAGCGATTGTTGCCATGGGGCTTACTGCAATGATTTCATTTCTTAATTGATATTTAAAAAAAGATTTTAAAGAAGATATTTTACGATTAATGCTTTTTGAGGAAATTTTATTTTGCTTTAAGGAGGCAAGCCAGGTTCTTATAATTGTTGATGAAATTTCGTTGAGGGGTGTTTCGCCATATAGTTCTTTTATGAATTGAAAGAAATGTGACAAATCATTTTGGTAAGATATAACCGTGTGTTGCGAATACCGTTTTTGAAATTTAAGATGATCTAAAAACTGCTGTATTATTGGTTGGCTAAAGTGCATAAAAAAACCGGCAACCTCAAAGTTAAACCTTAAAAGCTACCGGCAAATATGCTGATTAAAAATTATTAATACTAAACTTCTATTTTACCGCTTGCTATTTGCTGCTTGTAAACCGCTTTTAAAACCTGGGTTCTGCGGCGGATAGAAGGCTTGATGAATGCCTGGCGCTCACGCAATTGCAAAAGAGCTTTGCTTTTCTCAAATTTTTTCTTGTACTTTTTAAGTGCTTTATCTATGTTTTCGCAATCCTTAGAATCAATGATGAGCATAAATGAATTTCTTTTATAATTATTTTTTGGAGTGCAAAGATAATAGAATAATTTAAATTTTTTCTTTTCTGGACCGCTAAAATGCGAAATTCGCCAAAATAACTAAGATGTTTACAGGAATTATTCAATCGCAAGGAAAAATTGTTGCTATGCAAGACGACGGTTTAAACAAAACCTTTTGGATAGAAAGTGATTTATCAAACCAAATAAAAATTGATGAAAGCCTTAGCCATGATGGCGTTTGCCTTACCATTGAAGATATACAGGATGGAAATTATAAAGTAACTGCTGTTAAAGAAACGCTGGATAAAACCAATGTAGGGCTATGGCATAAAAATCAACCAGTTAACCTGGAAAGAGCAATGCTTTTAAATGATCGCCTGAACGGGCATATTGTACAAGGGCACATAGATACAACCGCAACCTGCATTAATAAAAAGGATATAAATGGCAGCTATGAACTTACCTTTACTTTTAATAAAAAATTTGGACACTTATTAATTGAAAAAGGATCAATTTGTATAAACGGTGTAAGCCTAACTGCTTTTAATGTAGGCAAAAAAAAATTCACGGTAGCCATTATACCTTATACCTGGCAAAATACAAATCTTTGCACGGTGGAAGATGGTACAAAAGTGAATATTGAATTTGATATTTTGGGAAAATATGCAGCAAAAATGATGAACTTTAAAAATCATAATTATTAATATATGCAGATGTTTTTTTTATATATTGACCCGGGTTCCGGCAGTATGCTTATACAATTATTGTTAGGACTAGCGGTAGGCATAGGCGTTTTTTTTAGAAGAATAAAATATTTTCTACTGCATCTATTTAAACGCAAAGACAAACAATCCGCTATTGAAGAAGAGAATTGACCACCTTGCCTCTTATAAAGATCCATCTGCAAAAGTTTTTTATTTAGAGGATGACGATAAACATATCTACAGGCAACTTTATCCAAAGTATATACAGCACTACCGGCATTTTAAAGATTCAGGATTAGCAGCTGAATTAATAAAAAAAAATATGCTGATCAATTTTGAAGAGATTGATGAAGCAGATGGAACCACCATTTTAAAAGCTGAAAAAATTTCTTTTGTCTCCTACCCCTACGAATGGACATTTAACCAGTGGAAAGATGCGGCACAGCTAACTTTAAAAATACAGTATCAGGCATTAAAATTCGGGATGAACTTAAAAGATGCAACCCCCTTCAATATAGTTTTTAATGGGGCTAAACCGGTTTTTATTGATATCAGTTCCTTTGAAATTTTTGCAGAAAAAGAGTGGAAAGCATACAAGCAATTTAGTGAAAATTTTTACATTCCTTTTTTGCTGCACAAATATTATGGCACTATTGCCAATCATATTTATTTTAGCACACCTTCTGGTATAGCCTTACAAAATGGGATGGCCCTACTGCCTTTCAGAGAAAAATTAAATCTCAACACGTTATTATTTTTATCATTACCTGAGAAATTAGGCAAACAATCAGCAAAAAATGCTCATGGTGAAAATGTTGTGAAAAGATTCAGTTTAAAAAAATCAATGAATTTGGCCGAAAGGCTGTTTTTGAACATCAATAAAATTGATAAAGTAAAAAAAAGAACAAGATGGAATGCGTATTATGAAATGGATGTAGATGAAAATTATCTTTTAGAAAAAAAAGAAACAGTAAAAACCTGGTTTGAAAAAGATTATACTCAAAAAACTTTAATAGATTTTGGCTGCAACGCCGGCATATATTCTTTGCTGCTTAATAAGCAATTAAAAAAAATAATTGCTTTTGATGAAGATATTTATGCGGCTGATGAATTGTATAGTACCTGTAATAAAAATAATATTAAAAATATTTTTAGCTTTTGTGCCAGCATCAGTCAACCGACTCCTTCTGCCGGGTGGAAAAATATGGAATACGCTTCCTTAACACACCGCCTGAAGGCTGATGTTGGACTAGCCCTGGCGTTGGTGCATCACTTAGTCATAACAAATTATATCAGTTTTAATATGATGGCTGATTTTTTTGCTGAGACCTGTAAAGAACTTGTAATAGAATTTGTGCCAAAGGAAGATGAAAAAGTTAAGCTGCTTCTCTCTGCAAGAGAAGATATTTTCGACTGGTACACATTTCAAAATTTTATTGATGCCTTTGAGAAAGAATTTACTTTAATTAAAAAGAACACATT
>JBKJLG010000128.1:0-4029 GCA_046596995.1 Chitinophagaceae bacterium | reverse complement strand
TAAAGATGCAAAAGCTATTATGGAAAATGCACAAAAAGAAGAGTTCAAACATTTTAGCATGGACCTGGAATTTTTATTAAGAAAGAAAAGTGACTGGAGAATTATGATAAGTAATGTTGTTGGACGATCCGGAGATATCGTTGAGAATGGGGAAAAGGGTGAACATAAAATTGATTGATCTTTATTGTGGTCTTCAATCTATCTCAAGCAAATCAAAAATCAATATATATGAGAAGCATCTGCATATTATTAGGAGTGTGTTTTCAAATTTCAGCATTTGCACAACCGGGTAGTGAGATAATTTTGTTTGATGTAAGTGTAAACGCAAATAATATTGTTTTATCCAATCCTGTTAACATTACTAAGCACAAAGGATACGATAGCCAGCCGTTTTTTTATAAAAATGATATATATTATTCTTCTGCCGGAGACAGTGCACAAACAGACATAAAAAAATATAATTATAAAACCAAGGTTACTTCAGTACTTACTAATACTAAAGAGAATGAATTTTCTCCAACAATAACTCCCGATAAGGAATTTATTTCTTGTATACTCCAGCGCAAAAATGGCAATCAGGATTTGGTGAAATATCCAATACAAGGTGGCGGCGCAATTACCATTGTTGATAATTTAAAAGTTGGATACCATACCTGGTCAGGTGATAATATTCTCTTGCTTTTTGTTTTGGAAGATACCAATACAAATGCTTTACATTATTATAATACCTTGACAAAGGAAGATAGAAAAATTACAACAAATATCGGTCGATCGCTACACAGAATACCTGGTAAAAACGCAATTAGCTTTGTACAAAAAACTGCAAAGGAATGGCTTATTAAAGAGTATGATTTATCATCAAAAAAAACCAGCATAATAATACCAACGCTTCCGGATAATGAAGATATTACCTGGACAAAATCGGGAATAATAATTTCCAGTGATGGTAAAGACATTTATTTCTCAAAGCCCGGAAATAGAAATTGGCAAAAGGCAAAGATATCCGGAGAGATATCACTTAAAAATATTACACGCCTGGGGCTAAACAAACAAAACACAAAGCTGGCAGTTGTTGTAGCTGAATGATAAAGCAGAAACTACATTAATCTAATACACTTAACAGATCATCAAGATCTAAAGATTGCGTAAACATTTCAATACTTCCATCAGGCTTATGCGGCCATTCATCTTTTGGTTTATCCCAATATAGCTCAACGCCATTTTTATCAGGATCATCTAAATATAATGCTTCAGATACACCATGATCTGCAACACCTGTTAACGGATAGCCTGCATCCATCAATCTTTTATAAGCTACAGCCAGATCTTTTCTGGATGGATACAATATTGCCGTATGAAATAACCCTGCGCTATGCACAGGAGCTGGAGCAGCATTTTTACTGTACCATGTATTTAGCCCGATATGATGGTGATAACCTCCGGCAGCAATAAATACTGCATCACTTCCATAAGTTGTTATCAATTCAAACCCTAATAAATCGCAATAAAAAGCCAGTGCCCTGGTTAAGTCTGCCACTTTTAAATGTACATGTCCAATGCGTGTATTGGCAGGGATGATATATTTCATATCTAAATTAAATTTATAAAAAGATCGGATATAATTTTTACTGAAAGAAAAAAATCCCGAAATAATTTTCGGGACTTTTCAAATTCAATTACTACAAACCTGTAAGCCGGATTTTGTTTCCCGCAATTGCGGAATGGCTATCATTTATCTGGCTGCAACATTACTGTTGCAATCTTGCTGCCTACCCATCAGCCTGGTCCCGACACTTCGGGATCGGACGAGCAGCCCTCAAACGCTGACATACGTGGCATTGCAGCACACAAGGTTTACCCGTAACAATAATTACTTACCGAAACCGTGAGCTCTTACCTCACATTTTCACCCTCATTCCGAAATAAATTTCAGAACAGTTATTTTCTGTGGCACTTTCTCTCTGGTAAAAACCAGAGCCGGCTATTAACCGGTGTGTTACTCTTTGCGGTCCGGACTTTCCTCTCCTATTTTCATAGGAGCGATAACCCGGTTTGTAGCCTGGTAAAGGTACGGCGATGCAGGCAATTTGCACGGCAAACAGCAAAAGTTTATATTGGTAAAAATTTAGAGCAGATGATAAAAAATTTATGAAAAAAGTTTTTCAAAATGTATATTATTCTTTTCCTGTACAATTGTTTCTACTTCATTTTAGAAAAGCCCAGGTGTTGCTTATTTTTTGGGCAATGCTTTTCTTAACCATTACGGGCAATTTTATGAAAATATTCGGCGCCAACGCCTTGTTTCTGGCACCCGAATATCTAGGTGATGTAAATGCTGCGGGGGCTGCCATTACAGGGGTTGCCTGTGGTATATTTATTATGAGCTGGAACATAACAACATTTATATTACATAGCCAGCGGTTCAGGTTTTTAGCAACCAATACAAAACCTTTTTTAAAATATTGCATCAATAATTCCATAATTCCTTTGTGCTTTTTATTAATGTATTTTCTTGAGGCATTAAACTTTGACATTAAAATGGAGCTATTACCTGTGTTTCATTTTGTAATTATTGCTGCAGGTTTTACAGGAGGGTTATTTTTATTAATAGCATTTTCATTTGCTTATTTTTTTACGGCAGACAGGACGATTGTGAGAACTTATAAGCCTGGCTTTACAGCTGATGATAAAAAAAAAGAGCTTATAAAGAAGGAACATCTATTTGCAGAAAATATTTTTGGCTTACCCGTTGGTTATTATTTCACAACCAAACTAAGGCTGATAAAAGCCCGGCAAGTTGGGCATTACAGTCAGCTTTTTTTAGATACAATTTTTAAACGGCACCACATTGCAGCTATTATAACCTTATTGCTTTCCTTAATTTTTATGGCGCTGGTAGGTTTATTTCTTGATAATAAAATCTTCCAGGTTCCTGCGGCAGCAAGCATTTTCATTTTTTTTGCATTGATGATTGCTTTAATTGGAGCACTCACCTATTTTTTAAGAAGCTGGAGTATTTTGTTTGTGGTGGTTTTTTTAGTGGTCATCAACATTTTATATCAATACAATATTATTGATCCACGCAACAAAGCTTTTGGAATTAATTATACCAACACAACCCGTCCGCAATATTCAATTGCAGCTTTGCAAGGGCTGCAATCACCTGAAAATATTGAGTGGGATAAAAAAAATATGCTGCAGATTTTGGATAGCTGGAAAAAAAATCAGGGTGAAGAAAAACCATTAATGATATTTTTAAATTTTAGCGGTGGCGGTGTACGAAGCGCTGCATTTGGTATAAATGTTTTACAAAAGCTTGACAGTATTTCTGGCGGCACACTCATGAAAAAAACCTTTCTTATCAGCGGCGCTTCCGGCGGAATGCTTGCAGCTGCTTACTATCGGGAACTTTCACGGCTTAAAGAAGCTGGCAAAAACATTAACCTGCAAAGTGAGGAATATATAAATGATATTTCTCAGGATCTTTTAAATCCTGTCTTCTCATCTATGATAGCGAGAGATCTTTTATCGCCGGTACAAAAATTTAAGAGCGGAAATTATCAATACACAAAAGACAGGGCTTATGCTTTTGAAGAAAAATTAAATGATAATACACATCATCTAATGGATAAAACAATTGGTTTTTATAAAGAGGATGAAAAAAAAGCTGCAATACCGTTAATGATAATAAATAGTGCCATTACGAGAGATTTACGCAAGCTGATGATATGTACACAGCCAATAAGTTTTTTAATGCACCCGGGATTTGTGGAAAGCAGTACAAAAATAAACGATCCTGATGCGGTTGATTTTGCGGCATTGTTTAAAAACGAAGACCCACTGAATTTAAGATTTTTAACCGCTTTGCGCATGAATGCAACTTACCCATATATTCTACCAAATGTTTGGTTGCCCACGCAACCCGTAATTGATGTAATGGATGCCGGCCTGAGAGATAATTACGGACAGGAAACTTCTTTACGCTTTATAAATGTTTTTAAAGAATGGATAAAAGTAAATACCAAAGGC
>JBKJLG010000077.1:0-2631 GCA_046596995.1 Chitinophagaceae bacterium | reverse complement strand
GAACATGCGCCGTGGCATGGAGCGACCCCCACCGATCTTGTGTTCCCTTTTTTTTTATTCGCCGTAGGCAATGCATTGGCTTTTGTAATGCCAAGGCTGGAAGCTGCCGGCGAAGGCGTTTTTTGGAGGAAGATTTTAAAAAGAACTTTTCTTATTTTTTTTATTGGGTTACTGCTTAACTGGATGCCATTTATAAAATGGGATGGCCACCACATTGTATTTAAGCCTTGGCAATTTATTGATGCAAGCGGCAATGCAGCAGGAGTAAGAATATTGGGAGTGTTACAACGGATTGCGCTTGCATACTTTTTTGCATCAGTAATAATTTATTATTTCAAAATCAGAGGTGCATTTGTAGCTGCCGGTGTAATATTATTAGGTTATTGGTTCTTATGTATTGCAGCAAATCCATCTGACTCTTTTAGTTTGCAAGGCTGGTTCGGTACAGCCATAGACCGTAAAATTTTAGGCGATGCACACATGTACAAAGGCGAAGGAGTTGTTTTTGACCCGGAAGGTTTAATGAGTTTATTTGCAGCTATTGTGCAGGTGATATTTGGATATATGGCCGGCAATTATATTCTGCAAAAAGGCAAAACGCACGAAATGGTAAATGGATTATTTGTTGCGGGTTGCGTAATGATATTCGCCGGCTTTTGTTGGGATATGGTTTTCCCCATCAATAAAAAAATATGGACAAGCTCCTACACTGTTTATACCACGGGTTTAGCGCTGCTCACACTTTCCGTTCTCATCTATGTAATTGAATTTAAGAATTGGCGAGGTTGGTGGAGTAAGTTCTTTGATGTGTTTGGAAAAAATCCATTGTTCATTTTTGTTTTGAGTGGAGTTTTGCCAAGGCTGCTGGGATTGATAAGAATTCCTAATGGATTAAATGTAAAAGGAGAAGCCCAATACCTAACTCCCTTCGGCTGGTTCTACGAACATATTTGCAAGCCTATTTCTACCAATTTAAACAATGGCTCTTTGTTGTATGCAATTTGTATGATATTGATGTACTGGCTAATTGTTTGGTGGATGGATAAGAAGAAGATCTATGTGAAAGTGTAAAAAAATTTGTTTACCAGCTTTAGTTTTTTATAGCATCATCGTTGTGTCACTCACTTCAGCAGTTTGTTGTTGAAGAATCTTTTATTATGCAATTACCACTTCCCTTGTTCCATCTCCAATCTCAACTTTAATTATTTCAGCCTCTATATTAAATTCTTTTTTATAAGCCGCAGTTGCACTTACTAAAAAATCTTTTTCACTCTCTTTCTTTATAATATTTATAGTACAGCCACCAAAGCCTCCACCCATCATTCTTGCGCCAATTACATTTTTGTTTGCTTTAGCCTGTTCTACTAAAAAATCTAATTCTTTACAACTTACTTCATACAGTTTGCTTAAACCTTCATGTGTTTGAAACATTAATTTTCCAAACGCAATTAAATTATCTTCCTGTAAAAGCTTAGCAGCTTCCTGGGTTCTTTCAATTTCTTCCACAACATATTTGCAGCGGTTGTAAACTTTTTCTCTCATTTTATCTTTAAAGGGCAATAACTCATCCGGGTTTTTTATATCTCTGAATGAATTAATTCCCAACTCATTTTTTAGTATCTGTAATCCTTCTTCACACTCTTTTCTTCTAATATTATATTCTGATGAAGCCAGTGAATGATGCACTTTAGTATTGATTAAAACAATTTCATAACCCGCTAATTGCAAAGGAAAATATTGGTGCTCTATACTTTTACAATCCAATAAAATAACCTGATCTTTTTTGCCGAACATATTTGCATACTGGTCCATAATGCCACACATTACTCCGGGAAAATTATGTTCTGCACGCTGACAAAGCAATGCAAGTTCTTTTCTATACAAACCAAAATTAAATAGCTCATTTATGCCAAAGGCAAGCCCACCCTCTACCGCAGCCGAAGAAGAAATGCCGGCGCCATTTGCAATATTGCCGCCAAATACACAATCAAACCCCTTAATTTTTTTATTTAATAAGATAAACTCGTTAACAACACTTAGTACGTAATTCTTCCAGCCAGCCATTTTTTTTATTTTATCAAGATGTATGGAAAGCTTCTCATTAAAATCAACTGAAATAAAATTTATGGTATCCGTATTATTCAATCCAATTGCATAATACATTCCTTTATCAATTGCGGCAGGCATTACAAAGCCATCATTGTAATCAATATGTTCGCCTATAAAATTTATTCTGCCGGGAGAAAAAAATAAGTGAGGCGAAGTAGAAAAATTCTTTTTAAAAATATCACTTACTTTTTTAGCAATTGTGTTCATCTCTCAAAGTTAGTAAACCGACTTTATAGATGTTTAAAATCTATTTTACTGTGGTAATGAATATACTTTCTAATTGTAAGAGACGGCTTTGTGGTTAGCAAGCCTCCCCTATTGGGGGAGGTTTGGAGGGGGCTGATTGATTTTATAAGCAGTTTTAAAAGTGGCCGATTCGCCGGGTGGTAATGTTTGAAAACCCATTCCATTGTTAAAGGCGTCCGGTGCCCCGCTAATGTTTTCTATTGCGATACTATTGCGGTGTGCAGGTGTATAAAATTGTAAGTATGGGTAAGATTTATCAGGATGAATTTCTACCTC
>JBKJLG010000121.1:0-5119 GCA_046596995.1 Chitinophagaceae bacterium | reverse complement strand
TAAAGATGTATATGTTGGTCCTGGTGCGGCCATACGAGGTGATTGGGGTAAAATTATTATTGAGGATGGATGCAATGTGCAGGAAAATTGCACTGTGCACATGTTCCCGGCAGTGACAGTTACTTTAAAAGAAGGCGCACATATTGGTCATGGCGCAATTATACATGGCGCAACCGTTGGTAAAAATTGTTTAGTGGGTATGAATTCCGTAATAATGGACAATGTTGAATTGGGTGATGAATGTATTGTTGGGGCACTTACATTTATTAAGTCAGATGAAAAAATACCTGCAAGAAGTTTGGTGGTTGGCAATCCATCTAAAATAATAAAACAGGTAAGTGATGAAATGTTGAAATGGAAAACAGAAGGAACAAAGCTGTATCAACAATTACCCAAACAAATGTTTAATGGCTGGAAACAATGTGAACCGTTACAAGAAATTCCTAAAGAATACAAGAGGCAGGAAGCTGTTTACAAAACCTGGAATGAAAATAAAAAATAATTCAGCCGGTCTGAACCCCGAAATTTCAGGGGTCTGAACGTTGTAAATTCATCCGGTCTGAACACTGAAGTTTCCAAGGTCTGAACGAGATAAATTTACTTATTCTCCCAAACCACTTTTTTGTTAGTTATAGTTGCATAAAAGTCCGCCAGTTTTCCATCACCTTTACCGGTAATGCCGCCATCAGGTGCTCCTAAATATTCACAATCACTGCTGTAAACCGGGTTGTATTGGTCGCAACAACCAGAGGTAATGTAAAACACTGCATTGCCTTTGTACAAATATTGTGTAACAGATTGCGGTTGATTGGCTTTGGCATCTTTCTGCATCTCTTCAATTTTACTAATTATACAAGGCGGCATACCACTAATGCCCTGTATTTTTTTATCAGCGCACGATACAAAAATTAAAATGACAGCAATTATTATTATCGGCTTACTCATATAAAAATTTATTTATTAGTTACAAATATAATTCCTAAAAAACTTTACTCACCTTTGCACCAATAATGGAAAAAACAAATTTTGTAGATCAGATACGTGTTTATTGCAGAAGCGGACATGGCGGAGCAGGCAGCAAGCATTTTATGCGCAATAAATTAACAGCAATGGGTGGCCCCGATGGCGGCGATGGCGGTAGAGGAGCTCATGTGATTTTACGGGGAAATAAAAACTTATGGACACTGCTGCATCTCAGGTATTTTAAAAATATTCTTGCAGAAGATGGTGAAAATGGAAGCAAGAACAGGTGTACCGGTAAAGACGGAAAAGATATTGTTGTTGAAGTGCCATTGGGTACAATTGCCAGGGATGAAGAAACTGATGAGATAAGCGCTGAGATATTAGAAGACGGTCAGGAAGTTATTTTATTAAAAGGCGGAAGAGGCGGTTTGGGAAATTCAAATTTTGCAACACCAACTAATCAGGCGCCTGAGCATGCCCAGCCCGGCGAGCCGGGGATGGAAGCCTGGAAAACAATTGAGCTGAAAGTATTGGCAGATGTGGGGTTGGTGGGTTTTCCCAATGCAGGAAAATCAACTTTATTATCAGTTATTACTGCGGCAAAACCTAAAATTGCTGATTATGCATTTACTACGATAGTGCCTCAACTGGGTATGGTAGCATACCGTGATCATAAAAGTTTTTGCATTGCAGATCTGCCAGGAATAATTGAAGGCGCTGCCGAAGGCAAAGGTTTAGGACATCGTTTCTTAAGGCATATTGAAAGAAATTCGGTCTTACTTTTTTTAATTCCAGCTGATAGTAATAATCACAAAAAAGAATTTGAAATATTAAAGAATGAATTAGAAGAGTACAATCCTGAATTGCTGGATAAAAAATTTATTATTGCGATAAGCAAAAGCGATATGCTGGATGATGAATTGAAAGAGGCTATTACAAAAGAATTGCCAGAGAATATTCCGCATATTTTTATTTCTTCCATTGCTAACCAGGGTTTAGTTGAATTAAAAGATATTTTGTGGAAAGCATTAAATGAAGAAGCCCATCCCAACCTTCCCGAAGGGAAGGCTTACGTATCTTCTTAAAACTTAAAGATTCTTTAGAAGGATTGAAACTTTATTTATGCGCAAAATTCTCTACTTCATCAATCCTGTATCCGGCACAAAACAAAAAACCTTACTGCAACAAATTATTACTGATGCAACCGTAGCGGAACAAATTCCTTTTGAAATAATTTATACAACTGCCGATGGCGATTATCCTGATCTTATTGATAAAATAAAAAATGAAGGTGTTACAGATGCAGTTGTTTGCGGTGGTGATGGTACAGTAAACCAGCTAACGTCTTTATTGCTCGGCGTAAAAATAAATATCGGCATTATACCGGTTGGCTCAGGCAATGGACTGGCGCTGGCTGCAAAAATTCCACGCCATGTGGGCAAAGCCCTGCAAATAATTTTTACCGGCACACCAACTTTTATTGATGGATTTTTCATCAATCATAAATTTAGCTGTATGCTTTGCGGTGTAGGTTTTGATGCACAGGTGGCACATGATTTTGCACAGCGGCCAACACGGGGAATAAAAACATATATAAAAGAATCAGTAAGAAATTTTATTAAAGCAAAACCTTACAGCTTTGATATAACCATACAGGATAAAACGTTTTCTACTGAAGCCTATTTTATTAGCATTGCAAATGGCAACCAGTTTGGAAATAATTTTACCATTGCGCCACAAGCTATACTCACAGATGGTTTGCTGGATATTGTGGTAGTAAAAAAAATGAGTAAAACAAGAATGATTTGGGCTATACTCAAGCAAATACGATCTGGAGAAGTTACACAGCATGAAGAGTTTCATAAAAAAGAAGTGATGTATTTGCAAACTGATAAATTAATTATACATAACCACGAAAACGCACCATTGCACATTGATGGTGAACCGGCAGCTACCGATAAAAAATTTGTGATAGAAATATTGCCAAAGGCTTTTAAATTGATAATGCCTAACATTGTCTGACGGTTCCCGTCTGACAACTAAATTGATAATGCCCTAAATAACTTGAAACACCTCTTCAATACAGCTTCTATCTTTTGCATTTGATCATACAAAATTTGAGCGACATTTGCACACTTTATGTCTTCAAAAGAGAAAATATTACTAGTTCTTTTAGCGTCTATCAATTTTACTCACATTCTTGATTTTATGATCATGATGCCATTGGGTAATTACCTAATGCCATTTTTTAAAATATCTACACAACAATTTACTTTATTAGTTGCTGCCTATACTTTGAGTGCCGGTGTTTCCGGTTTTATCGCTGCGTTTTTTGTTGACCGTTATGATCGAAAAAAAATACTGCTCATCGGCTATGCTGGATTTTTATTGGGAACTATTGCATGTGGATTTGCGCCTTCTTATCATTGGCTTTTAGCGGCCAGGTTATTGGCGGGTATTTTTGGGGGATTAATCGGCGCACAGGTTTTATCTATTGTGTCAGATGTTTTTGCTTATGCAAGAAGAGGCGCTGCGATGGGTGCTGTCATGTCTTCTTTTTCAATCGCCTCCACAATCGGAGTGCCCTTTGCACTTTACCTTGCAAATGTATTTAGCTGGCATGCGCCCTTTTTATTAGTTGGTTTTTTAGGCATTGCGCTGTTACCATTAATTAAAAAATATGTGCCTCCTATGGATGCACATATTCAAAAAAAAGATACAACGGAAAGCAAGTTGGAAGTTTTTAAACTTGTATGGCGCAATCCCACTCAAAGGCTGGCATTACTTTTCTCCGGTTTAATTATGATGGGACATTTTTTAATAATTCCATTTATTAATCCATACCTGGAATTTAATAATGGTTATTCCAAAACACAAACGCCAATGGTTTACCTCGTTGGGGGCATTGCTGCTTTTTTTGCAGCCAATATTTTAGGTAAACTTAGTGACCGTTTTGGAAAACTAAAAGTCTTTACTATTTGCATTCTTTTATCGCTGCCATTAGTTATTGTTATTACCACCCTGCCTCCCATTTCCTTTTCGATTGTATTAGTATTTTTTGCATTTTGGTTTATTGTCGCTACCGGCAGAGGTGTTACTGCTCAGGCCTTAATTAGTAATGTGGTGGAACCTCAAAAGCAGGGAAGTTTTATGAGCTTTAACAGTAGTGTACAACAATTGGGTACAGCGGCAGCTTCATTAATTGCCGGATTTATTGTTATTGGTGGAAGAGGAGGTAAAATTTACAGGTATGAATGGCTGGGTTATTTAAGCGTTTTTATTTTATTGATTTGCGCCTATCTCGGTTATAAAATTTTTAAAAATTCAAAAAAAATTGTTGCTGTTGCAGAGCCACATACAGCGGAGGCCTTGAGCGGACAGTCCTTATAAAAGAACGAGTTTTTAATTCACCCATAAAACCTAGAAGGTTTTTTAAACCTTATAGGTTTACTACAATCATAAACTTTGTTTAAATCACCGCAACACCATCTGTCTGTCTGCATCTAATCTTACCAAAATAAAAATTAAAATTGTAAAAGTTAATAAAGATGAACCACCATAACTTAACAATGGCAAGGTTATTCCAATCACGGGGGCAAGCCCAATCGTCATACAAATATTTATAGCGATGTGAAAAAAGATAATGCCGGCAACACTGTATGCGTACACCCGGCTAAATGCACTGCGCTGCCTTTCCGCAATAAAAACAATTCTTAATAAGAAAAAAAGATAGAGGAGTACCACCAATGCGCTTC
Organism: Chitinophagaceae bacterium; assembly: GCA_046596995.1. Lineage (GTDB taxonomy): Bacteria > Bacteroidota > Bacteroidia > Chitinophagales > Chitinophagaceae > Ginsengibacter. The sequence goes on along the minus strand of JBKJLG010000121.1, from coordinate 401 downwards.
CCCAAAAGCCAAAGTTTTCTCCCACAGATGTGAAGATAAAATCGGTATGTTGCTCGGGCACAAAATCTCCTTGCGTTTGTGTGCCTTTTAAAAAACCTTTGCCCCAAAAGCCGCCGGAACCAATAGCAATCTTGGATTGTTTAACATTATAATTCTCTTTATCTTTTTTCTTTTTTTTATTGGATTGGTTTTCTTTTTCTTTTTCAGCATTTAATTCAACCTGCTCCTTTGCACTGTCGGGTACATAATCTACACCAAACGTATTCATAATTCTTTCTACCTGGTAAGGGTGCAATACCTTTTCAAAAATATAGGGCACAGCAAAGCGCTGTATGCTAACACACAAAAGCCAAACACCTACAATGTAAATCAGTATAGATCTTTTTCTTTGTATCGGTTTT
>JBKJLG010000087.1:0-6740 GCA_046596995.1 Chitinophagaceae bacterium | reverse complement strand
AAAAAATAATTATATGAGAGGTGTAAACAGGGTTATGCTTATCGGAAATTTAGGTAAAGATCCTGACCTGCAATTTTTAGAAGGCAATATTGCAGTGGCAAAATTTTCGCTGGCAACCACTGAAAGCTATAAAGATAAAAATGGCAAGCTTATGTCGCAAACTGAGTGGCATACTGTTGTGTTATGGAGAGGTTTAGCCGAGTTGGCACAAAAATATTTACATAAAGGCAGCCTTGTTTATATTGAGGGCAGGCTTAAAACAAGAAGCTGGGAAGATAAAGACCATAATAAAAAATTTGCTACAGAAATTGTAGGCGATAATTTGATAATGCTTGATAAACGCTCGGAAGGAGGGCATGCCGGTTTAGATGTTGAGGGTTTACCAAATAGTGATCCTGATGCACATCCGCCTGAGGAGGGTCCGGAAAAACTTCCTTTTTAAAAACAATTGCAGTTTACGCCCATTAGCAACCGGGATGATTTTTGTGAAGCGTATCTTTAACCTAAATTATTTGTTTTGGATTATCATTCGGCACTGTTACATTTTAAATTTTTACACACTTTCCTGATTATAAATACTGCAGAAACAACAGTGCTTATTTTTATTGCCCTTCTTCTTTTTCTTATTTCTTTTTTAGTTGCCGGGGCCGAGGTGGCTTTTTTTTCTCTTACTTATAAAGATATTAATATGCTTAAAACCAAGCGTCAGCTTAGTTACAAGCGTATAGTTACGTTGCTGGAAACGCCTAAAACTCTGTTGGCATCAATGCTTATAACCAACAGCTTTGTAAACATCGGCATCATTTTAATTTCAAATATTTTAATGCAAAGCTGGATAGATGCACTGCATTTGCATTTTGTTGCTGACTTTATTATTAAAGTAGTTGTTGTAACTACTTTGCTGGTTATGTTTTGCGAAGTTCTGCCAAAGGTTTGGGCTACACATCATAAAATTTGGTTTGCCGCCACGGCATCGTTAATAATAGAAATTTTCAATAGTATATTTTTTCGCATCAGCTCACGTATGGTAAAGCTTAGCGATAAAATTGAAAAAAGTATTGACTCCGACTCGCCGGGAAGGGATAATACCCAGCTTGATTATGCTATTGATCTTTTACCGGAACATGAAGCTACAACCAAAGAAAAACAAATTTTAAAAGGCATAAGAAAATTTAGCAATACAACCGTAAGGCAAACCATGCGTACACGGCTTGATGTAGTTGGGGTTGATTTTTCCGCTTCGTTTAAAGATGTGGTTAACCGGGTAGAGGAAATGCATTATTCAAGATTCCCTGTTTTTAAAAACAACCTTGATGAGATTGTTGGCATTTTGCACACCAAAGATTTGCTGCCCCATTTAAATGAGAATGATAATTACGACTGGCACAGCTTAATGCGAAACGTTTTTTACGTACATGAGCAAAAACTGATAGAAGATCTTTTGCAGGAATTCAGGCACAAGAGAATGCATTTTGCTGTTGTGGTAGATGAATTTGGAGGTACATCGGGCATTGTAACGCTGGAAGATATTATGGAAGAAATAATTGGTGATATACATGATGAGTTTGATGAGGAAGTAAGCACTAATAAAAAAATTGATGATAATAATTACATTTTTGAAGGCAAAACAATGATAAATGATTTTTGCAAAGTGTTGAATTTGCCAGCAGAAACATTTGATAAAATAAGAGGTGACAGCGATTCTTTAGCAGGACTTGTTTTGGAGATTGCCGGCGAGTTTCCGCAAATTAATGAAGCGATAATAAGCGGTGATTTTACTTTTGTACCGCTGGAGATAAATAAAAACCGCATTGAAAAAGTGAAAGTAACTATCAAACCGAATTAGGTAAAAACTGCAATAAGCAATAGACAAATAAGTAATTTAAATGGGAAATTGTTTTAAAATGAAAAGGTATTTTTTTTTCAATTGTCAATTGTCAATTGTCAATTCATTTTTATTAATTGCCTGTTGCCTCTTCATTTTTGCCAGTTGTAATTCCACCTACACCTCAAAGCAAAAAGGATATTTTAAAGTTGATTTTCCTGAAAGGAGATATTTAAAATTTGAGAAAGAAGGTTTCCCTTATTCATTTGAATATCCTGCGTACGCAAGCGTGGTAAAAGACAGCACTTACTTTGATAATAGCCCGGATGATCCTTATTGGATAAATATTGACTTTCCCCTCTTCCAGGGAAAAATATTTATCAGTTATAAAACCATTGGTGGCAAATCGGTTTATAAAAAAAGGACCGGCAAAACCTATTCTGATTCATTTGCCATAAATAGCTTTGAGAAACTGGTGAACGATGCATACAAACTAACTTACAAAAACGAAGTTAAAGCTTACTCAATAGAAGATAGTGTAATGCATACGCCAAAAAAAGTAACCGGTGTTTTTTTTAAAGTTGGCGGAAGTGTAGCCACATCAAAGCAATTTTTTTTAAGCGATACAACAAAAAATTTTTTGCGTGGAGCATTGTATTTTAATACCACACCTAACGAAGATTCACTGGCGCCGGTAAATGCATTTTTGCAGCAGGATCTTAATCATCTTATAAATACTTTGCAATGGAAGAAGTGAGTAGAAAGTAGTGATTAGTTATGAGTGAATAGTGAATGAGTAGTGAGAAGATAAAAGTGAGATATTGTAGAAAATAGAAAATCGAAAGAATTATTCACAACTGGCAACTCACCACTCACAACTGATAACTGCTCACTGACAACCCATAACCCTCAAACCTTATCTTTGCGGCATGATAGCAATAGGCAACGTACTTATAAGCGATGCGGTTATTGAGGAGCAATTTGTTTGCGATCTTAATAAATGCAAAGGCGGTTGTTGTGTTGATGGAGATGCCGGTGCACCATTGAATAATAAAGAGCTGAAAGAGTTGAATGAAGCGTACGAGGCGGTACTGCCTTATCTTTCTAATGAATCAAAAAAAGAGCTGGAACGCCAGGGAAAATATATTTACGATAAAGAGTTTGGTTGGGTAACGCCTACCATAAATTCAAGCGTTTGTGTATATGGCATTACAGATGAAAGCGGTATTGTAAAGTGCGGAATAGAACAAGCTTACAATGATGGAAAAGTAAAATGGAAAAAACCCATCAGTTGCCATTTGTATCCCATCCGCACTAAAAAAAGCAGTAACGGTAAAACAGAGTATGTAAATTACGAGCCAAGAGAAGACCTTTGTAAAGCCGCATGTACACTGGGTAAAAAATTAAAAGTTCCTGTTCATATTTTTTTAAAAGACTCTCTTGTAAGAAAATTTGGAGAAGCATTTTATGAAGATCTTTGTGCAACAGCCGCTCATAAAAACAAAAAATTAAAGACATTGGTTTAAAACATTACATTCAAATTATACATGAAAAAATTTCCTTCAACAGTTATTTCTTTTGTTGTTACAATCATCTTGATCACAAGTTTGGGTTGCTCAGTTAATAAAGCAAAAATCGATAACAGTCTTAAAAAATATTTTGATTCTGCAAATGCAGATGGTTGCTTCTCATTGGTAAATAATCAAAACGGCGAAGTAACTGTATATAATATTAAGTTAGATACACAAAGGGTTTTACCTGCATCTACCTTTAAGATTGTTAACTCACTTATCGGTATTGAAACGGGAAGAATTACCGATGAAAACATGGTAATTAAATGGAATGGTATAAAAACATGGAACGAAGACTGGAATAAAGACCTTAGCATGAAAGAAGCTTTTAAAGTTTCAGCTGTTAATTATTACCAGGAAGTGGCAAGAAGGATCGGCAGAGATACAATGCAAAGGTGGCTTGATAGTTTGCAGTACGGCAATCAAAACATCAGTGGCGCTATTGATTCTTTTTGGTTAAACAATACATTAAAAATTTCTCCTGATGAGCAGCTTGGTTTGGTAAAAAAATTATATTTCGATAAGCTCCCATTTCAAAAGCGAACACAGCAAATTGTAAAAGATGTTATGCTGCAGGAGGATAATACATTGTATAAATTAAGCTACAAAACAGGCTGGGGCTTTGATGAAAATCAAAATAGCATTGGCTGGCTTGTAGGGTGGATAGAAGAAAACAGGCATGTGTATTTTTTTGTTACGCTTGTTAAAAGTGCGGATAAAAATTATGACATGAAAACAGCCCGGCTCAAAATAACAAAAAGCATTTTAAGCCAATATGGTTTTTTAAAGGGAGAAAAATAAGGCTGCAAAAAATATGAAAACACTGTTTGTTACTTCAAATTTAACTGATAAAATTACTGTTAAAGATTTCCATTAATGCCCTGCGTTTATTATTTAACAAGGGCATTGTTTAACTTGCAGCAAATACTTATTTCTGCATGTTTCATTTCAGGCACATAGAGTTTTTAATTGCATTGGCTGCATTGCCGGTAATGATTTTTCTTTTTTATCTGCTGATAAAATGGAAACAAAAAGCCATTAAAAAAATGGGTGATCCATTATTGGTAAAAGAGCTTATTAAAGGTTTCTCCCCCAGGTTTTTTGCCATAAAATTTATTTTGATGTTATTGGTTTTTACATTGTGTGCCTTTGCTGCAGCAGATCTTGTAAAACCATCAGGTACTGAAAAAATAAACCGCAAAGGAATTGATGTAATGATTGCTTTGGATGTGAGCAACAGTATGCTGGCAGAGGATATTAAGCCAAACCGCCTGGAGAGAGCAAAGCAACTGGTTAGCAAAATAATTGATAAACTTAAGGATGATAAAGTGGGCATTGTGGTTTTTGCCGGCCGGGCTTATTTGCAAATGCCTTTAACAACCGATCACTCGGCTGCTAAAATGTATTTGTCTGCATCATCTACAGAAAATGTGCCTACGCAAGGCACGGTAATAAGCCAGGCACTTAAAATGAGTTATGCCGCTTTTGATAAAAAAGAAAAAAAATACCGCTCAATAATTGTCATAAGCGATGGGGAAGATCATGACGAAGAAGCCGTTAAAGTAACAAAGCAATTGGCTGAAGAGGGAATAATGGTAAACACAATTGGCATTGGTTCGCCACAGGGTGCACCCATCATGGATGCAGAAACAAATGAAAATAAAAAAGATGAGAATGGAAATATTGTAATTACCAAATTGAATGAAAACGCATTAAAAGACATTGCCCAAAATGGTAACGGAATTTATCAGTTATTTACCAGCGCAGATGTTGTATCAGAAAATGTGTACAGGCAATTATCAGGCATGGGGCAAAGCAGTTACGCAGATAACTCATCCACTATTTACAAAACTTATTTCTGGTATTTTTTAATGGCAGCATTTATTATTTTAATCATTGAGAATTTTATTTCAGAAAAAAAGAGCGTAATTAAATTATCTAAAAATGCATTTGCTTTTATTGCCTTTTTGTTGCTCGCTAATTTTGCATTTTCACAAACAGTAAAAAAAGAAATTATAAAGGGAAACGAAGCTTACAAAAAAAGTCAGTACGATCAGGCTGCAGCATCTTACAAAAAAGTATTGGCTAATACGCCCAATAATACAGCCTATTACAATCTTGGTAATGCTCTTTATAAAAATAATAAGTTAGATGAGGCTTTACAGGCTTATGATAACGGCGTAAGAACTGCGCCCAATAATACTTTAAAATCACGGGCATATTATAATGGTGGTGTAACCTTACAAAAGCAAAATAAAATTCAGGAATGTATAAAGGCTTACAAAAACACCTTAAAGCTTAACCCTGATGATGAAGATGCCAGGCAAAATTTGCAAAGAGCATTAATACGCCAGAAGCAGCAGGAGAAAAAAGAAAAGAAAGATAAAAAAGACGACAAAAAAGATCAGGATAAAAAAGATGATCAACAGCCTAAACCACAGCCTTCAAAAATTTCAAAACAAGATGCAGAAGAAAAATTAAAATCTTTATTAGAGCATGAAAAGAATTTGCAGGACAGGTTGCATAAAGTAAAAATGGCTTCGCCGGAAAAACCTAAAAAAGACTGGTAAAAAAAACCCGGCATTAATACCGGGCTTTATTTTGTTTAAAACTTATTTTCTTAATCTTCCTTTTTTCTTATCCCTGTGTCTGCCATATAAATAACCTGTACCTGCGCCGGCAACCCCGCCAATAATAGCGCCTTTGCTATCATTTTTGCTTACTATAACTCCGGTTGCAATTCCGGTACCAGCGCCAATCAAAGCACCTTTTTTACGGCTGCTCATTTTTTTCTTTGTTTGTGCTTCGGTAAATCCGGTTGATAAAAAAACCGTCAGCATAAAAAGCCAAATTATTTTTGTGATTTTTTTCATAACTATATATTTTAATGTTATCAATGGTTTAAAAACATTTTAGTACCAAAATCAGGCCAGTAAACACACATTAATTAATTATTACCAAGGCAGGCAATAAACAACAGCCAATTTAATGGCATGATTTTTTCCTTTCTATTATTAGTGTTGGTCTAAATTTTAAATATACCATTATGCACATTTTAAGCGACATGCTAAAACCCTTTGCCCATTTGCTTTCCCGGGAAACGGTTTCAAAAAAAGATTTTGTAAAGATTGCCCATGAAAAAGCGCAACCTGAGCAACAAAAATTATTAAGCCTGCTGAATATGATACAATTTTCGCAGGCACACAGGGAAGGTGAGAATTTGATTTTAGAATAACTCTTTAAAGCATTTTATGAACCCAATTGAATGGCCGGAAAATCCGGCAGAGATTGATTGTTTTTAATTATTGCATCTCCTAATTTATATACACTACCGTTACAAATTT
>JBKJLG010000006.1:0-3966 GCA_046596995.1 Chitinophagaceae bacterium | reverse complement strand
GCAGAGGTTCGGGAATCAATGCAGCTAAGGATAACAGCAAATGGATGTTGCCCATCGGATGTTTCATTGGCTTGTTGCAACAGGTTTCGGTTTACTTTTAAATTGTTTACAAATCTTTTGTTTCCCTCTTTTAATATGTCTATTGCCATTGAAGGTGTGATGGCTGCCTGTAATTCTTTAGTTAATGTTTTCATTGTTTTATTTTTTTTTAGAGATGATGATGATTTTATTGGGGTTCAATAAAATTGATAGTTTCAACTGTGATGTTTTTTGTTTTTGCATTTATTTTATAGTTCTGTATTATTTCTACCACATCGTAAGCAATAGATTTTGCATGCGTACAATCAATAATTACCTTTGAATTTTCGGGAATTACATCCAATGCGTTTAGAACGCTTGCTTTATTAAAGAACGATACTTCTTGCGCTAAAACAAGATGATGCACTTCATGCCCTTCCTCTGTAGTTATTATGTCTTTCATGTGATGTGAATTCCGATAGCTGTGCCGCAGGGTGTAAAAAATGCCAAACAATATACCTATTGTAATGCCTTTCAATAAATCTGTTAAGAGGATTGCCACAACAGTTGCCACAAAAGGAATAAATTGCTCCCATCCCTGCTTATACATTTGCTTAAAAAGCTCGGGCTTAGCCAATTTGTAACCAACCATTAATAAAATAGCGGCTAAACTTGCAAGCGGTATCATATTCATTAAGCCTGCAATGGTAATGGCACTGATTAATAAAAATACTCCATGAAGGATAGCGCTCATTTTTGTTTTACCTCCAAATGAAATATTTGCCGTACTGCGTACAATAACCTGCGTTATGGGCAAGCCTCCAATTAAACCCGACACAACATTACCCAGGCCCTGCGCTTTTAATTCCCTGTTAGTTGGTGTAACTCTTTTTAAAGGATCCATTTTATCGGTTGCTTCTACACAAAGTAATGTTTCAAGACTGGCTACAATGGCTAATACAATCGCTACTTTATATACTTCCCAATTTGTTATTTGAGAAAAATCAGGGAAAGTAAATTGGGTAAAAAACTCCGATAAACTGTGTGCTACAGGGAGCCGCACCACCTGGTCTTCAGCCAAACTAAAATTTAATACCCCATTTTGATACATATAATTCATAGCAATACCCAACACTACAACTACTATCGGACCCTGAATGATTTGAAATATTTTATGTTTTTTCGTTAGCACTTTGTCCCACAATATCAATATCGCTAATGATATCGCAGCAATGAGTATAGCGCCGGGTGTAATCCATTCTATGGCTTTTGCTAAGGCAGAAAAAGTATTTTCTCCGCCAGGTTGAAAAAAGGCATCATCCCCCTCGGCATCTTTGTCGTATCCGAGAGCATGGGGTATTTGCTTTAAAATAATCAACAAGCCAATGCCTGTAAGCATTCCTTTAATAACGGAGGATGGGAAAAAGTAGGCAATAAAACCAGCCCTGGCAAAACCCATAATGAGTTGAAGGATACCAGCAATAACCACCGCTAATAAGAATGTTGGCCAGGAGCCAAGTGCAGCAATAGAAGTTAATACAATTACCGCTAACCCGGCTGCGGGTCCGCTAACCCCAAGCGGTGAGCCGCTTGCCATGCCTACTACAATACCACCAACTATGCCTGCTATAATACCTGCAAACAGTGGCGCACCGGATGCCAATGCAATTCCAAGGCATAAAGGAACGGCTACAAAAAAAACGATAATACTGGCCGGCAGATCGCTTTTAAGTTCTTTAAACATTTTTTTTTTCATTTCCATAATCAGTCGTTTTGCTTTTGAGTGGCGAAGATAGGGATATTACTTTAAATGATAGTAATACTATTTAATTGAATTGTAAAACTTTAATTATTTTCGTACAGCGGAACACCATACCTTTTCTTTATCTACATGTAAAACATCTCAACAACACAATATAAGCGCAGCAAAAAATGGAAGTACAATTACAAATAAAAATGAATAAAAAGCTGTTTCTCCGTGACCCGGAGCAAACGGAATTGGGCAAAAAAATTATTCGTCACAGTATTCAACTGATTTATAAAAACGGGTTTGAATTATTTACTTTTAAAAAACTGGCAGAAGATATTGGTACTACTGAAGCTGGCGTTTACAGGTATTTTGAAAACAAGCACAAGTTGCTGATTTATATTACCGCCTGGTATTGGGGTTGGCTGCAATACCGCATAGTTTTTAGTACTAACAATATTACTGAACCGGAGGTTAAGCTAAAAAAAGTGATACAAATGTTGGCAACTACGGTTGTGGATGATGATAAAACAACACATATTAACGAAGATCTGTTGCATAAGATAATAATATCAGAAGGCTCTAAAGCATATTTAACCAGGCATGTATCAGAAGATAATAAAGAACAGTTATTTAAGCCCTATAAAGATCTTTGTGCAGCAATTGCCGATATTATCTTAGAATATAACTCCAAATATAAATATCCCAGGTCGTTAGCAAGCACTATAATAGAAATGGCACATTTTCAAAACTTTTTCATGAACAATCTTCCCTCGCTAACTGATTTTGGCAAAAGTAAGGATGAGTTAAAGGTGGTTGCCTTTCTGGAGGATTTGGTGTTTAGCAGTATTAAGAGATGAGGGTTAAAAGAAAAGAGTATAATGCCATACAAAAAATTTGATTAAATCCAACCCTTGTTTTATTTCGTTAATAGGCATTAACAAATAATCTTAAACAACTTAACATGAAAAAATTATTAGCGGCAGTTTTAATAACCGCCACATTCGCAGCTTGTAACGACAGTGCAACAACAAAAGAAACTACTTCTGACAGTACCAACATGATGGCTGCGGATTCAACTAAAATGATGGCTAACGAAGAGCAAGGCGTTATGGTTGGTGGTGCCAAAATGGTTCCATCAAAAAATATTGTAGAGAATGCAGCAGGATCTAACGATCATACGACTTTGGTTGCAGCAGTACAGGCAGCAGGACTGGCTGAAACTTTAAGCAGTGCCGGCCCATTTACAGTATTTGCACCTACAAATGCAGCCTTTAGCGCTTTACCAGCCGGTGCAGTTGATAATTTATTAAAGCCTGAAATGAAGAAAGACCTTACAAAAGTGCTTACCTACCACGTTGTAGCAGGTAAAATTATGGCTGCTGATTTAAAAGATGGTCAAAAATTAAAAACTGTAGAAGGCGGTGAACTTACAGTTTCAGTAAAAGATGGTAAGGTGATGATCAACGGTGCTAATGTTACTATTGCTGATGTTGTATCAAGCAATGGTGTTACACATGTAATTGATGCAGTGCTTATGCCAAAAAAATAAATACATCCAATTCAAAATAGAATAAGGGAATGGCAATAGCTGTTCCCTTTATTTTTTTCACACATGATATAAAACACCATTCTTATCATCAGTAAAAAAGAAAGAATTATTGTTATACATTAATACATCGCAGGGTCTTCCGTGCCTGTCCGCCTCTGTGCTGCCCGATAGAAAACCACTAACTACATCAATGTATTTATCGCCGCCAATAATTTTTACAATGGAATTACCCCGCCGGCGTGATACAGTTGTGCTGCCATGCAAAGCATTTTTTAATACCACATCGTCAAAATTTTTAAAATGATCGAAGCCTAATGGTGCAGAGTGCGCTTTAAAACCACAAAAGCAATCGGAGGTTTTTTTACAAATGATGCCCTTGCAGAATCTTTTAAACTGATCATCTTTATAAATTTTATTTTTAAATTGATAATAAAATGGCCAACCATAATATTCATTTCTTTTTATCTTCTGAAAAAGATCTTCAGGTTTATCAGCACCCATAAGATCACGGCCCATGCTGGTTACCCAAAGGTTGTTACCAATCCACTTTAAACCAACACTATTTCTTAAGCCCGGGGCAAATATTTTTTGTCAGAACCGTCAGTGCAGGAAATAAAAATCAGAAATAAAACGCTGGCAAAAAATATTT
>JBKJLG010000254.1:0-2573 GCA_046596995.1 Chitinophagaceae bacterium | reverse complement strand
GAACACAATAAATATTATCAGTAATAAATAATTTATTCTCATTTACCTGTATTTAAAAATAGTAGTAATGATCTTATAACCTGCCAGCAATGTACCTTTTAAGGTTCCGCTAATTTTTGAGAAACCTATGCGTTTGCGATAATTTACAGGAACTTCAATAATATTCATTTTTAGTTTAGCTGCTTTTAATTGCATCTCCACTGTCCACCCGTAAGTTGTATCCTGCATATTTATTTCCATCAGTCTATCAAAGCGGATGGCTCTGAAGGGACCAAGATCGGTATATTGAACATGATAAAATATTTTTAATAATCTGGTGGCAAGCCAGTTACCAAATATTTGTTGTACCGTCATGGAACCTTTTTCTTTTTTACCTAATGCTCTTGATCCGATAACCATATCCATTCCATCATTTATAATAGGATGCAAAAGCAACGGCATTTCTTCAGGATGATCAGAATAATCAGCATCAATAAATATTACAATATCGGGTAAGGGTTGCAATTGTTTTGCATATTCCAACCCTTTCAGGCATGCATATCCATAACCAGGTCTATCTTCGTGAAGTACCGTTGCACCTGCATTACGTGCATTAATATCCGTAGCATCGTCAGAATTATTATTTACGACAATCACTTCATCCACCAATCCGGCGGGAATATCTCCTATTACTTTTGCTATTGAATTTTCTTCATTATAGGCAGGGATGATGATAACAATTTTGGTTTTTTGCATTGAAACTTAAAAGGTCTTAACGTAAACCTAACAGGTCTTAAAGACCTGTTAGGTTTAAATGTTATTTAAATTATTATTTACTATAATTGATTTTTGCCTCCATTCTTTAATGCCCAAAGTAAATATCATTGAAAATCCCGTAAGCGCCATCAGGAGTAAAGGCAGGCTTGCATAGTTTTTAAAATGTATGGAAATTATTACTCCAAATAAAAAATAAAATATCAAAATACCTTCTGTTATATTAAGCCAGTTTATTCCTGTTTGTAAATACCTGTTACCTGTTTTATTTTTTTTATCCACTGAATTAAATTTTGGAGTTCGTACAAAACCTGATCTTATTCCGAGGTAGCCCTGCATAATTCCTATGGCATTACTAAGTGAAAGCCCGATAAACAATGAAACGAATAATGGGAACCGATAAACAAATCCGGAAATTTTTTGCAATACACTTCCTGAAGTGTTATTTAAATAAGAAATAAAATAGTGAATAATATAAATAAGAAAACTAATTCCAATAAAACCTGAAATTTTAAATAGCAGGTCATAATGAGGATAATATTCTTTTATAAAAAGCAAAGGCACCGTTAGTAAAGCATAAATAATTATGCTTATGAAACCAATGCTATAGATAAGATGAAAAGCGCCATGAAGCTTAATTGATAAAGAATGCTTTGATGAGAGTAAGCTTTTCATATTTTTCCTGGCAGTTTCTGCGCCTCCTTTTGTCCACCGGAATTGCTGCGATTTTAAAGCACTGATAAATGGTGGAAGTTCTGAGGGAGTGCTGAAATCTTCAAGATACTTAAAATGCCAGCCCTTCATTTGTGCCCGGTAACTTAAATCAAAATCTTCAGTTAGTGTATCAGATTGCCAGTTGCCTGCATCCAGAATAGTTTGCTTACGCCATACACCTGCTGTACCATTAAAATTAATAAAATAGCCGGCTGCATTTCTTCCCTGTTGCTCAATGCTGAAATGCCCGTCCAACGCTATTGCCTGCAGACTTGCCAATAAAGAGGTTTCTTTATTTATGTGGCTCCACTTTGTTTGTACCATTCCTGTTTGTGGCTCTATAAAAAACGGAATAGTTTTTTTCAAAAAGTTCTTTGATGGTAAAAAATCAGCATCAAAAACAGCGATGAATTCTCCCCTGGCAAGTGATAATCCATGTTTTAAAGCCCCGCCTTTAAACCCTTGCCGGTTATGCCTTTTAATGTGATGGATTGCAATATTTTGTTGTTGCAGTAATTTAATTTTTTTAGAAATAATTTCAGAAGTTTCATCTGTACTGTCATCCAGTACTTGTATCTCTAATTTATCTTTTGGATAATCGATTGAAATAACAGAATCTATTAATCTTTCTACAACATACAATTCATTAAATACCGGAAGCTGAATGGTTACAAAGGGTGTAAAATCTTTTGTAAAAATATTGCCCTTTTTATTTTTAAACGACCTGAGATAGTGGAAAATAAGATGAGCATCAAAAAGGGAATGTATCAGTACAAAAAGTATAGCACATGAATATAATGACACTGTAATAACTATAAATATTTCAATCATCTACATAAAGATATTTATAAATGAACTGTAATATTATTGTTGCCGATAGAAATAGGGTTTTCATTTATTCTTCCTTCCTCTTTTCCGTTTTCTAATTTTAAAACACCACGGGGACAAACAGATGCACAAACACCACAGCCAACACAGGATGAGCGTACAATATTTTGCTGCCGTTGTGCATACCAGCGAACATCAATACCCATCTCGCAATAGGTGGAACAATTACCACACGAAATGCATTGACCGCCATTTGTTGTTATCCTGAATTTTGATTT
>JBKJLG010000249.1:0-4067 GCA_046596995.1 Chitinophagaceae bacterium | reverse complement strand
AAAAACAATTGTTGTTGTTGGGGGAGATTTTAATACCCCGGACTCAACATATAAAAATTGTTTTATAACAACCAATAGTGGCAAAAGCTGGTCGGCACCTAAAAACCCGCCGCATGGCTACAGAAGTTGCGTAGAATATCTTGGTAAAAAAAGCTGGATAAGCTGCGGCATAAATGGAGTAGATTATTCAGCCAATGAAGGAAAAAAGTGGTATTTAATTAGCGAGGAAGGATTTAATGTTTGCCGGGTTGCCAAAAATGGAAAGGCAGTTTTTTTAGCCGGCGCAAAGGGTAGAATCGCCAAACTGATTATCGAATAACGCTACGGTTTTTCCGCTGTGATAATCAGGTATTTCCAGAGATGTTTTTTAAAAGTTTTGTATTGATACAAGGCTGTCTCAATATTTCTTTTACCCTCTTTGCTGGCATTGGGTTTTATCAGCCCATATAAAAATCCTAAAACTTTACCGGCATAGTAAGCCCGGTATAATCTTTTAACTGATCGCCAAATGTTTTGCGATGCATCTTCAATTTTTATATTGATAAAACCTGCCTGCTTTAATTGTGTTTCAAATTGTTTAACTGTAGAAAAATCGGGCACAGCCCAGCCATTAGCCCAAAGCTGAATGTGTTCTGCATCTTTACCCTGCAATATTTCTTTTTTAAAAAAATCTGCCATCACCACTCTGCCGCTATTATTAAGCAAGCGAAAAGCCTCATTTATAAATTGAGATTTATCCTGGGCATGGCAAACACTTTCTATAGCCCAAACAATAGAAAAACTTTCATTCGCAAAACCGGTATCAGTAAAATCTTTTTGATAAAAAGTTGCAATATTTTCAACGCCATTTTTTACCGCTCTGTCGTTTGCTGTATTCACCTGCTTATTGCTAAGGCTTATCCCTGTTACATTACAGCCAATGTTTTTTGCCAGCCAAACAGATGAGCCGCCAATGCCGCAGCCTGCATCTAAAACAACATCTGCTTTAGTAATATTTATTTTTTTTGAAAGAACGGTATTGATATTGAGCAGCGCTTCATGAAAGTTTTTTGTAGATGCATCCCAATAGCCATAGTGCAATGAATTGCTTTTATCAAGATCCCAAAAAACACGATAATGTATTTCGCTAAGATCGTAATAGCGCTCAATATCTTTTTTAGAAAACATTTTTTTAATTTACGAACTACGATGTAAGATGTACGATGTTTTCCATATATTCCTTTAGGTTATAGGGTTTAATTAAGTCCTCTAAAATCTACAGGAACCAACTTGCTTACACCAGGCTCCTGCATGGTTACGCCATAAATAACATCAACAGATGCCATCGTCATTTTGTTATGCGTAACAATAATAAATTGAGATTCTTTACTAAACTGCCGTATCATTTGTGTAAACTTACCAATGTTTGCATCATCAAGCGGAGCATCTACTTCATCAAGAATACAGAATGGCGCAGGCTTAATTAAATATATGGCAAACAATAATGCAGTAGCTGTAAGTGTTTTTTCTCCTCCACTTAATTGCGTTATAGAGGTTGGTCGTTTGCCTTTGGGTTTGGCAACAATATCAATTCCTGTTTCTGCAAGGTTGTCGGGATTTTCTAAAACCATGTCGGCAGTATCATCTTCAGTAAATAATGCTTGAAACACCTTTTTAAAATTTTCACGAACCTTATTAAATGTATCAAGAAACTGCTTATTGGCAGTGGTTTCAACTTCCTGTATGGTTTGCATTAAAGAATCTTTTGCTGAAACGAGATCATTTTTTTGCTCAAGAATAAATTCGTACCGCTTCTTCATTTCCGTATATGCCTCAATAGCAGTGGGGTTTATTTCTCCCATATTTTCCAGGCGCTTTTTCATCCTGTCATTCTTTTCCTGCAATTCTTCCAAGGGCGTTTCGGTAGTTCGGTCTTCTTCTAAAACTACATCAAGATCAACTTTAAATTCCACGCTTAATCTTTCCTTCATGCCCGCCAGTTGAAGCTTTAATTCATTCAGCTTATCTTTTATTTCATTTAAAAGATGATCAATTTGTTCCTTCGATTTTTGCTTAATTCTTAATTCACTTTCTTTATCACTCAAAGCATTTCTAAAATTATAGTATGCCTGATCTGCCTCGTTTAATTTCTTTTGTTCCTCTTCCCTGTTTTTTAGCATGGAGGTTACAGCCGCTTCAAGTTCTGTTAACAAAGCGCTTGTTTCGGTAATGCTCACCAAAGATTCGGTGAGTTGTTTATTGCTGTTTTCAATTTGAACATTTAATTCTGTAAGCTGGTTGCTTTTAAAAGTAAGCTCCTGCTGCAAAGCTGTTAGCTTACTTTGCTGACGTGCCAACACAATGTTATTTTCGTTGTAAGAATTATTATTGGAATTGTATTCCTGCTCCGCCAAAACATAATCCTCTTCTGCCAGTTTCATTTTATCAGCTTGTTCAAGCAATTGTGCATTAAAAGCTTCGAGTTGTTTTCTGGTTGTTGCAATAGATTCGTGATTGGTTTGCAATTGCTGCTGCAGGTCTTTCAAACGCTGAGTACTCGTTTCTTCTGCGTGCGTAAAATTTTCAAATTTATTTTGTAGCGCAAATACAGTATTGGTAAGCGTATTAATGCTCTGCTGTGTTTGGTTTATTGCATTTTCTTTAAGCTCCTGATTAAATGCAATTACTTCATTTGATCTGGTGCTGATTATAGCTTTTAATTCGCCTACCACTTTATCCTGCAAAGTGATTTCTTGTGTTAGCTTCTCCAGGTTTTTTGCACGTCCAATTTTTTTACCTTCAAACAAACCAACGCTGCCACCGGTTAAAGAATATTTTCCTTTTACATATTTTCCATTCTTCTCTAAAATTATTGCGCCGTTGCTGTTTTGCAAGGCATCTTCATTTTCTGCAATAAAAACATTTCCTAAAAGATAATTGGCAAGTCCGCTGTACTTTTCATCAATCTCCACCACATCAAGCGAAGGAATAGTATTAGGAATAGAATGACTGCTTTTAGCTTCCGCATTGTTTAATTTATCAAGCAAAAAGAAATTAGCTTTTCCTTTTTTATTATTATCCAGTAAATGCACCGCCTGCAAACCTTCTTCTAAATTCTCAACAACATAATAATTAAGATAAGGCTCCAATACATTTTCAACCGCAGCACGGTATTCTTCTTTTACATAAATTATATCTGATAAAATGGGCGCTGTATGGTTCCAGCCTGAATTGTTGTGTAAAAATTTTACACTTTCAGGATAGCCTTCCATATTATCAATAAGGCTTTTTAAAAGATCATGCTCATTTTTACGGGAATCAAGTTTTCTGTTTTCTTCTGCCAATTCGCCTCTTAATTTTTCAAGCACCGCCTGTGTTTGAAATATTTGTTCTTTTGTAAACTGATTGTGCTGCTGCAACTGCTCCAGGTCAATTTTCTTTTGCTCTAACTCTTCCTGCTTTATTTTCTTTTCAGCTTCCAGTTGCTCTAATTGTTGTTGCCTGGCTGTTTTTTCCTGCTCAATTTGTGCTATTGTTCTTTGTAAATTATGAATGGAAGTATCGGCAACCGCAACATTCTTTTCTGCCTCAAACTGACTACGCTGTATGGTTTGGTGGGCTCTTCTAAATTCATCAACCAAAGATCTTTTTTCATCAAAAACTTTTCTTTTTTCCTCAACATTGGTTTTTAAAATATCCAATTGAGACTTGAGGTCAGTTAATTTTACTTCTTCATCTTTAATCTGCTGCTGCGTAAAATCTATACTTTCTTCTGTGCCTTTTAATTGCCCTTCTGCTTTTTGTAAAAAATCTTTCAGCCCGGTTTCTCTTTCCTGCAAATACTGCAGGCGCTGGGCACTTAAGCCTTTTTCACTTTCCTTATTTCTTACTGTATTATTTAATTCATTAAAAGCATGTTGCATTTCCTGCAACGCTTTTTCCTTCTCAATAAAAATTATTTTTTCTTTTTCTATCAAGGCTTCTTCAGTGCCAATGGCTGCTTCCAATTGTATGCGCCGGTCGGTTTCACTTGTCATCTGCTCATTCAAATCACGGTAAGTGATGTTAAAGCCTTCCAACGCAGCTTT
>JBKJLG010000215.1:0-4983 GCA_046596995.1 Chitinophagaceae bacterium | reverse complement strand
TATTGGGGAAGGAGCAAGTGGCGGAGCATTAGGCATTGGTGTTGGAGACAGAGTATTTATGTTGGAAAATAGTTGGTACACAGTTATTTCGCCAGAAAATTGTAGTACTATACTTTGGCGAAGCTGGGAGAAAAAAGAAGTTGCCGCAGAGCAATTGAAATTAACATCAGATGATATGTTGAAATTTGGATTGGTAGATGGCAGCATTAAAGAACCGCTGGGTGGTGCTCATTGGGATTATGATGAAGCAGCCCAACATTTAAAAGAATATTTAATACCCGTGATAAAAGAATTAAAACTCATACCTGCGCAAGAAAGAATAAATACACGAATTGAAAAATTTGGGAAGATGGGATTTTGGGAGGAAACAGAAGCAGAGATAGCAATAAGCAATAAGGAATAAGCAATAAGCAATAAGGAATAAGAAATAAGAAATAAGGAATAAGGAATAAGGAATAGGGAATAAGGAATAAGAAATAAGAAATAAGAAATAAGGAATAAGAAATAAGGAATAAGGAATAAGAAATAAGCAATAAGGAATAAGAAAGTGGGATAACTACACTGATAGAAAATTCTAAACTTAAAAATAAATCATGTCTTTAAGAAATATTTTAAAAGGAACGGGAGTGGCATTGGTTACGCCATTTAAGCAAAATTTTGATGTTGATTTTGATGCACTTAGTAAGCTTATCAATTTTGTAATTGATAACAATGCAGAATATGTTGTAACGCTTGGCACCACAGGGGAAACTCCGACGCTGAGTGAAGAAGAAAAAAATGCGATAATTTATTTTACTTATGATGTTGTTAAAGACCGTGTACCTGTAGTAGTGGGCATTGGCGGTAACAGTACAAAAGAGGTTTGTAAAAATTTGGAAACCTATCCGTTGCACAAAGCTGCTGCGGTTTTAAGTGCAAGTCCTTATTACAATAAGCCATCACAGGAAGGAATTTTTTTACATTATAAAACCTTAGCTGCTGCATCTCCCAAGCCCCTAATTTTATATAATGTACCCGGCAGAACGGGAAGCAATATCACTGCAGCAACCACTTTGCAATTGGCAAATGAAGTGGAAAATATTTGGGGAATAAAGGAAGCAAGCGGAAATATGGTACAGTGCATGCACATTTTAAAAGACAGGCCTGAAAGATTTTTAGTAGTGAGTGGTGATGATCATCTTACCCTTCCATTAATTGCATGTGGTATGGATGGTGTTATCAGTGTTGCTGCAAATTGTTTCCCGGAAGTTTTTTCTGAAATGGTAAGACTTTGCCTGCACGATGACCTTAATAAAGCAAGACCACTTCATTACAAATGCCTGGAAGGTATTGATCTTTTATTTGCTGAAAATAACCCTGCAGGCGTAAAAGCATTTTTATCTGAATTAGGAATTATAGAAAATGTTTTGCGCTTACCATTGGTTCCATTATCAAAAGATATTTATAAAAAAGTAAAACATTACTTAGCAGCAAATTTTTAGCTTGCTCTGATTATTTTCCCCAATTTATTTTAACCGATTTCACATCCCGGGAATTTGTTCCGATTTGAATAATAAATTCTCCAGGCTCCCAAACGTGCTGAAGGGCAGTGTTATAAAATTTAAGTTCTTCAGTTGATATAGAAAACGAAACATCTTTACTTTCTCCGGGCTGCAACATTATTTTTTTAAATCCTTTTAAATCTTTTACTGATCTGGCTATACTTGCCGCCGGATCGCTGATGTATAATTGCACAACCTCTTCACCAGCATAGTTTCCATTATTTTTTATGTTGACAGAAGCTTTGATAGTCTTATTTCCCTTTGGCGTCCTATCATCAACTTTTACTTCGCTGTATAAAAAATTAGTATAACTTAAACCATAACCAAATGGGTACAAGGGATCGTTTGATACATCCAGATAATTAGAGCGAAATTTCTGCCAATCACCTGCAGGCTGTGGACGTCCTGTATTTTTGTGATTATAATAAACAGGTATTTGCCCTACATTTCTTGGAAAAGTAATAGTTGTTTTTCCTGAAGGATTATAATTTCCAAACAATACATTAGCAATTGCGTTACCGGCTTCGTGACCCGGAAACCATGCCTGCAAAATAGATGATGCATTTTCATTTTCCCATGTAAGTGTAAGTGGTCTTCCACTCATTACAACCAGTACCAAAGGCTTTCCTGTTTTTACCAGAGCTTTTAATAATTTTTTTTGGCTTTCAGGCAAATTAATATCAGAACGGCTTGCAGATTCTCCACTCATTTCGGAAGCCTCACCAATTACTGCAACCACAACATCAGCATTGTTGGCTGCTGTTATTGCTTCATTAATCAATTCCTGCGGAGTACGCTTATCAATATCAACTCTTTCACCAAATACATTTGATTTTTTAGCTAGCAAAGAATCATCAGTTATGTTTGCTCCTTTAGCATATAAAACTTTTACATCAACTGCGGTACTTTTAATGCCATCCAGAACAGGAATTGAAAGTTGTGGATCACCGCTTACTGCCCACGTGCCAAGCATATTGCTTTTATTGTTTGCCAAAGGACCCACTAAAGCAATAGTACCAGATTTTTTTAATGGTAATATTTGATTATTATTTTTTAATAAAACCATAGAATGCTCTGCAAACTCACGGGCAGCCTGCCTTTTATCGCTGCTTAATACTTCATTTCGTGCTCTTATTGTATCACAGTATCGGTAAGGATCATCAAACAAGCCAAGTTTATATTTTCCTTCTAAAATTCTTCTGCAGGCAATTTCAATTTGTTGCTGTGTAATTTTTTTTTCTTTTAAAGATTTTTTTAAGGTTGTTAAAAAACCTTCACCTACCATGTCCATGTCAATTCCGGCATTTAACGCTAATGCCGAAACCGTTTGCAGGTCGCCCATTCCATGATCAATCATTTCGTTTATTGCAGTATAATCAGTTACCACCAAACCTTTAAAGCCCCATTGCTTGCGAAGCAAATCAGTCATTAGCCACCTATTACCACTTGCAGGAATGCCATCCACCTCATTAAAAGATGTCATTATACTACCCACTCCGGCATCTATAGCTGCTTTGTAAGGAGGCAAATAATATTCAAACATTTTTATACGGCTCATGTCGGTGGTATTATAATCACGTCCGCCTTCAGCAGCACCATATAGTGCATAATGTTTTACACAGGCCATCAAAGTATTTTTAGCTGCAAGATCATTTCCCTGGTAACCTTTTACCATTGCCCTTGCTATCTTACTTCCAAGATAAGAGTCTTCGCCAGATCCTTCTGCAATACGCCCCCACCGTGGATCACGGGCTATATCAACCATGGGAGAAAACGCCCAGCATAAACCATCAGCAGTAGCTTTGGAAGCTGCAATTTTTGCACTGCGTTCTATCATTGCAGTATCCCAACTGCAGGATAAAGCAAGCGGTATGGGGAATGTGGTTTTATATCCATGTATGATATCTGAGCCAAATAGTAATGGAATTTTTAATCTTGAATAGTTAACAGCTATTTGTTGCGCCTGCTTTATTTTATAAACACCAATTACCCCGAACAAACCACCAACATTGCCGCTTTTAATTTTATTTTCTACATCACTGCTAACTACCGATCCGGTTGCAATGCCGCCACCCGGGGTTAATAAATTTAACTGTCCTATTTTTTCATCCAAAGTCATTTTCTTCATTAACACATCAATAAATGATTTCATTTTAGCATCTTGCGCATACAAAAAATGTGTCGAAAAAAATGTTAGAGCCAATAAAATTTTCTTAACCATGTTATTTGTATTTATTAAAACAGTTAGCAAAGAATGATTATGACATAAGAAAGTTTGAAAGTCTGTGGAGCATATCTTTATAAAGTGCCACTTGTATTTTACCAATCTTTCCGGCTAATCTTTCATTTTGAACCACAGCCAGGAAAAATAATCTGATAACGGAGGTCGTATGCAATCCGGTATCAGTAAAATTCTTATTGTGTTCGTTCAATATCTCATCAAAGCCCTTTATATACTGGCTTATTTGGGAAGAAATTCCGCAAACCAAAAAATCATTGTATTTCGGAAGCTGCTTTAATATCAAAGCTGGTCTTAGTTTGTAGCTGCCATCTGATTGCAGTAGATCAATTAAAATAATATCACCTCCGTTCATAAGCGGTATTTGGTTCCTTGATTACAGATAGATCATATTCGGGTTCGTTGTCTGAATAAGCTTTTGCAAGACCATCAGTTGAAAGGGAATAAGAATCATTTTCATCTTCTTCAATTAAGATAATTAGTTTAACATTTTTGTTCTTAATTATAGGAAGCTTTGTAATATTTATTTTACCATTTTCATCAAACACCGCCGATGTTTCTATTGCTTTCATGTGATTAATCGTTTAAGTAAAATTACTTTTTAAAGTACGGACTTTCAAATCCTAATTTTTTTAATCCACTTTGTACTTCAGGGCAACTCATGAATAATTTCCACAATAAACCGGTGCGATAGTTTTCCATCATTACAACAATTGGTCCTTGGTCAATTGCAAGATATCTTTTCGGATACCAGTTATCTGTTTCACTAAAGGCATCATAGAAACCATATGAACCCCAAATTTTACCTTTCATTTGATAATACCAATGCTTCATAGCCTGTATTGAATATTGAGGTGTGTAGGGCATTGATGAAAGTGCTGCAGTTGGAGAAATAACTCCAAGATCATTTTTTTCTCCCGGTGCATGCGCTGCATATCCGTTTACTGAATAACTTGCTGTCAGTCCCCAATTATCAGGCCCATAGCCTTTGTATTTATTTTTATTTTCTACACACCAGTTATAATTTATCAGCGACTGATTTTTATTTTCTTCCCAATAATTAGCATATTTATCTTTTAATCCACGGGGATCTAAGCCAAGATAGGAGTAATGAGACCAGAATAGCGGACCTCCATATTCCGATGCGCCATTATGAGAAACATGTAAAGTGTGTCCGTATTTTGTTGTTGATGCATTTATAGC
>JBKJLG010000171.1:0-3533 GCA_046596995.1 Chitinophagaceae bacterium | reverse complement strand
AAAAGATTCATTAAGTGTTATGTTGCTCCAGCTTTCAGTAGTAACATAATCACCAAACCATTGGTGAAAAAGTTCATGGGCAATTACTTCTTCCCATCGGTTGCCATCCTTTAATTCCCGTGCATTTTGATAGGCAGATTCCTGGTGCAGCGTTGCAGTTGTGTTTTCCATTGCGCCACTCACATAATCCCTTCCAACTATCTGTGCATATTTTACCCAAGGATAATCAACGCCTGTTATTTTAGAATAAAAAGCGATCATAGCCGGAGTTTCTCCAAATATTTTTCTTGCTACAGGTGCATATTCTTTTTCAACATAATAACTAACTTCTTTGCCTTTGTAACTGTCTTTAATAATTTCATATTCACCTACACCCATAAAAAATAAGTAAGGAGAATGAGGTTGATCCATTTTCCAGTAATCAGTTCTTGTACCGTCAGTATTTTTAATTTGACTTACCAGTTTTCCATTGCTTAAGGTTACATATTTGGCAGGTACAGTCATGTAAATTTCCTGTGTTGTTTTTTGGTTGGGTTTGTCAATAGTGGGGAACCATACACTGCTGGCTTCTGTTTCACCTTGTGTCCAAATTTGTGTGGGTTTACTTTTATCTTCTCCTTTAGGATTAATAAAATACAAACCCTTTGCGTCAGTTATAGCCGCACTGCCCTCAACTTTTATTTCATTTGGCTTTGCAGTATAATCTATGTAAACTGTATAATTTTCTGTGGCTTTATAAATTTTATTCAGGTTAATATTTAAAATCATTCCATCATACGAATATTTGAGTTTTGATTTTGCAGCACCTTTTACAATCGAAATTTCTTTTATATCCATCCCTTTGGCATCAAGCGTTAAACTATCTGTGGCATAAAAATGTGGGCGCAATGTTATCCAGGCTTTTCCGTATAAGTAAGATTTGGCATAATCAAATTTTACATCAAGCTTGGTATGTACCAGGTCATTAATTTTGGTTACAGTGCTTCTATAAATTTTTTTCCATGAAGTATCTTTAGGAGCCTGCTCCATTTGCGCCATCATTACAAACGGGCAGATTAATAAAATAAATAAGACAATATTTTTTTTCATAAATGATTTTTAAATGTTCGCAAAAGTAAGGTGCTTATGGTTATTGGCATTTCATTTTATATAAGAGGTAAAAACTATTATTTTATTCATTTAGATTTGTGTTTAAGAAAGCTTACTAATGAAATATATTTTTGCCGCAATTTTTACTTTTGTTTTTTCCATTTCATACATAAAGGCTCAGCAGAATCATTTTATTTATTTACAAACAGAAGATAAGCAGCCTTTTTATGTAAAGCTTGATAATAAAGTTTTAAGTTCTTCAGCCGCAGGCTATTTAATTATCTCCAAATTACCAGATGGACTCTATGCATTGGCAATTGGTTTTCCGCTGGTAGAAGGACAGCAGGTTTTTAACTGCGTAATTAGTAAAAAAGATATTGGTTACCTGATAAAAAATACGGGTGATAAAGGATGGCAACTGGTAAATCTTCAAACACAAAAAGCAATAGTGCCGGGTGAAATTATTGGCAAAACAAATACTGTTCTTCCAATACAGGAAAAAGAAAACGATGCTTTTTCTATCATGCTTGCCGGTGCAGTGCATGACTCTTCAATTCTTCAAAAAGATATAAAAGAAGATGTAGTACAAAAAGAGGAAGTTATAAAAGAAACGCCTATTTCTGAGAAAAGAGAAGAGTTACGAATGGATAGTATTCAAAAGGAGCAGCAACCTATAAGTATTGTTCCGAAACAATCCATAATTACAAAACAACTTCAAAATAAAAGCAAAGAAGGAATAGAGATGATATTTGTAGATGAAAACAATAATGTAAAAGATACCATTCGCATTTTTATTCCTGCAGAAAAACCTGTTACCATTATTGAACAGAAGAAAGCAAAAGATACAATTGCAGCCTTACAGGAAGATAAGGATAATAAAGAGCCCATAAAAATTGTAGAGCATAAACCTGATACAACAAGGCTACAGCACCAAAAGGTGGATGAAGAAAATAAAAAAGAAAAGGATAAAACAGAACCCGTATTTATTGAATCAAAAATGATAAATTCTGACTGTAAAAATTTTGCAAATGATGAGGATTTTTTAAAGATCAGAAAAAAAATGGTAGCTGAAAATAATGATGAGGATATGATAAAAGCTGCTAAAAAATTTTTTAAGACAAAATGTTTTAACGCTGAGCAAATAAAAAATTTGAGTGTTTTATTTTTAAAAGATAAAGGCAAGTTTATGTTTTTTGCTGTAGCATACCCATTTGTTTCAAACTCAGAAGTATTCAATACCCTTGAATCTCAACTAACAGAAAATGAATACATAACACGTTTTAAAGCCATGATAAATAAATAGCTGTTGTTATGTCCCGATATTTTATTGAAGTTGCATACAAAGGCACAAATTATTCGGGCTTTCAAATACAAAAAAATGCATTAACAATTCAATCCGAAATTGAAAGAGCATTAAGGATTTTTTTTAAAAAAGATTTTTTCTTAACAGGATCCTCCCGCACAGATGCAGGCGTGCATGCCTTGCAAAATTTTTTTCATTTTGATAGTGAGGATATTCTTTTACCAAAAGGCAATTTTTTTTTAGATATACAGGCATATCTTGATAAGGCGATTTACAATTTAAACGCAATAATACCTGATGACGTTTTAGTAAAAAAAATTTTTCCCGTCACTGATAATGCTCATTGCAGGTTTGATGCAATAAGCCGGGAATACAAATATTTTATTTACACAAACAAAAATCCTTTCCTTAAAGAAAAAGCATATTACTATCCTTATAATCCGGATATTTCTAAATTAAATAAGGCAGCATCAATACTTCTTGAGTATAATGATTTTACAAGTTTTTCCAAACGGAATACGCAGGTAAATAATTTTATTTGCACACTAACAAAAAGTGAATGGTATGGCCAGGATGATATGATTATCTTTAACGTAATAGGAAATCGTTTTTTACGAGGAATGGTAAAAGGACTGGTAGGAACAATGCTAAAAGTTGCTTCCGGTAAAATATCCATTGCCTCATTTAAAAAAATAATTGAAAATAAAGATGCATCCAAAGCAGATTTTACACCGCCCTCCAAAGGACTTTTTTTAGTGTCTGTGAAATACAATTCAATTTTTTAAAAATAAATTTTTTCGGCTGTAACATTTGCTGGCAAACGGTTTATAATTCGTTAACAAAATAACTTTAAAAACATTTGGCAAATAACACTAAGTAGAGTTATCTTTGCATCCGCTTTCAAAAAAAAGCAAACAGTTCTCTTAAATAATTCATCATCTTTTATCAAAGTTTTTTAAAAATAATTTAGAAATATTTGGTAGGATAAATAAAGGCTCTTACTTTTGCACTCCCAAATAAAAATGGGGGGTCAAAAAAAGACCAAAAGATCTTTGAAAGTTTGGAAGTAACAGCATAGAATTTTTAATTCTAACACAAGGTAAAGTTAAGCGTAATTAATAATTAGAATTTGACGTTAATT
>JBKJLG010000161.1:0-2666 GCA_046596995.1 Chitinophagaceae bacterium | reverse complement strand
ACGTTCGATATTAAGTGGAATAACTTACGAAGCGGATAAACTTGCACTTGCTAAAACGGGTTATTTAAAAGTAACAGACGTTGCAAATTTTGGTGTGGTGTTCGATTTATTTACAACCCAAACTTACAGGGACGAATTGAATACTTATGTAAGGGCAAACGGCGGTGTAACGTACAATACCAACACCCGTGTTGCTATGTCTGATGCAGCGTTTAGCCAGGTATTACAAAAAGTAAGAAACCATTTTTTGCCATGGGATAAAGTAAGAGATGCAAGAGAAGCATTTGAAAATAGTTCTAATTATTTCAGCACTTATCAAATAAGGCAAATACTAACAATTATTTCAGGGGAGAATGACAGGCTTACCTTAGCAAAGCTTGCACACAGAACAGTGACTGATCCTGGTAATTTTCTTCAGTTGCTTGATTTATTTACAACGCAGGTTAGCAGAGATAATTTAACAGAATACGCAAATACGCATTAGAATACAAACAGTTTATATAATAAAGGCTCTCAATTTTGGGAGCCTTTTGTTTTACATAACTTTAAAATTTTTTAATATACCTGTGGCAATAAGGTGAGCCGCCTCCGGTGGTATAATATTGATGATGATAATCTTCTGCCTTAAAAAAAGTGGAAGCCTTTGTAACAGGCGTAACCACCGTAAAGTTTTTATCTTTTAAAGTTTGTATTAATTCTTCGGCAATGTTTTTTTGTGCTTCATTAAGATAAAAAATTTCGGTGCGGTATTGTGTTCCTATATCTGGTCCCTGACGGTTTACCTGCGAGGGATCATGCGTTTCAAAAAATAATTTTGTAAGATCACGATAAGAAGTTTTTTCGGGATCATAAATAACTTCCACTGCTTCTGCATGTCCTGTTCTGCCGGTGCAAACTTCTTTATAAGTGGGATCTTCTTTACTGCCGCCAATGTAGCCGGGTGCAGTTGAAATAACACCATCCACTTTTTGAAAAAAATACTCAGTGCCCCAAAAACAACCAGAGGCAAAAATGGCTCTCTCTTTATTCATAATTTTTTTATTTTTCTTCAGGTATAAATTTCATGGAAATAGAATTAACGCAATGCCGTGTATTTTTCGCAGTAAATTTTTCACCTTTAAAAACATGTCCCAAATGTGCATCGCAATTAGCACAAACAATTTCTGTACGGCTTCCATCTGCATCTGGTAAATGCTTTACAGCGCCAGGTATCTCATCATCAAAACTTGGCCAGCCGCAGTGAGAATCAAATTTATCTTTGGAAAGATATAATAGGGTATTACACCTTCTGCAAACATATGAGCCTGTTTGTTTATTATTTGTGTACTCGCCGGTAAAAGGCATCTCCGTCCCTTTATGCACAATCACTCTTTCTTCCTGCGGAGTTAGTTTATTATATTCCATTTATTTTTTTAATGTAAAAAGTAGCAACAAAATTACGTAGAAAAGTGAAAGCAGGATGTTAGATAGGGATTCTTTTTGGCATGTGTATATTTCAATAAGCATTGTTAGCGGTAACTTTTTGAACCTTGCCTGGTTTTTATTCGTTTATCATTTTATGATAAAAGTTATTTTGTGTGCCATTGTATTAATGTTTGTTTATTCGGGTTTTAGCCAGCAAACAAGTTTGGATCAATTTAATATTGAAAGACAAAAAATAAGCAAGAATGGTGTCAAAGGGTTGGTTATTTATTCAGTTTCAAATATCATTTACAGCACTATCGCAGCTTCTAATAGTTCAGGAAGCCAAAAATATTTTTATAAAATGAATACCATTTGGAGTGGTATTACTATAGGATTGGTTGGACTGGGCATTGTTGCCGCTAAAAAAGAAGGCAGCCTTTCATATGCCGAATCTTTAAAAAAACAAAGCACAATTGAAAAAGTCTTCCTTTTTAATGCAGGGTTAGATGTAGCATATATCGCCGGAGGTGCTTATCTCAAAGAACGTTCGAAAAGAGTAGGGGGAAATGCGGAGCGCCGTAAGGGTTATGGAGAAAGTATAATGTTGCAGGGAGGTGTATTGCTTTTGTTTGATGGCGTAATGTATTTGCTGCACAGCAATCACGGAAAAACTTTAAATAAAATGGCTGAAAAAATAAGATTTAGCAGTAATGAAACTGGAATTGGACTGATTGTGAAATTGTGATGATATAATGTTGCAGTTAATTTTTAATTAAAGAAAAAAGTTTGATGAATTTATCAATGGATGTGCATAGACTTTTACTTACTTTAAATTATTCAGTCAAAAGTATTATTGTAATCTGCGGAGAGTGAGGGATTCGAACCCTCGGTACAGTTTCCCATACACACACTTTCCAGGCGTGCTCCTTCAACCACTCGGACAACTCTCCAAAAAATTTGTCGGCAAATTTACGCTGTAAAATCTGTAATTAATCGGCTTCTAAAACTTTTTCCATTTGCATACTTCGAGAGCCCTTTATTAATATCTGAGCATTTTGCAGCTGCTGTTGCTGCAACCAATTTTTAACTTCTTCTGAATTATTTAAATGAATGTATGCATGCTTGTCTTTAAAATTTTCTCCAACTAAAACCACCTGCTTCCATTTATACTTATCAATAAGTTTAATAATTTCATTGTGCTCATTATCACTGTCTTTCCCAAGTTCCATCATACTTCCTAAAAGCAATATTTTATTATCGCC
>JBKJLG010000126.1:0-6431 GCA_046596995.1 Chitinophagaceae bacterium | reverse complement strand
CTTTACTAAATTTTGAAAGAGAAATATTTTTACTTTAGACTTATTGTAAAGCTTATAATTTTAAATTAAAAAAGCAGCCGTATTTCCCCCATATTGGTGCAAGGTTGCCTCCCATCTTCCGAAATTAAAAAAAGCCCCTTGGCGTCCGCTTGTGCCTATAACAATACCTCAACCATCACAACCCAATACCAACAACTCCTTTAAGTTTTGCAAAACAATTAGACAGAGAATTCTAACTTTTTAATTTTTGTAATTCTTTTCAAAGGCACAAGCGGGCGCTTGCGCTAGTACCTTTATACTTCTTACCCTTGGTGTTCCAGCCGAAGCCGTTGTCTAGTGCTATCGGAATGAAACACATCATCCTTACTCTGGTAAATACTTCACCTTAAAACCAGTTAAAGAATCTAAATTTTCAAACTCATCATCTCCTGTTATTAAAACAGCTTTTTTATTAATAGTTACCGCTGCGGCAGATGCACCCGCATAAGAAAGGAAATAGAAGCGGCTTCCAGAAAGAATAATCAAACCGTTACAATTTGTCACGCTTTGAAAATGCTCATAAAAATTCCATTTCCTTAACTCAGCCATTTCGTATTTTTGAATTCCCGAACGCCAAGAGAAATTTTAAAACCCGCAGATTATGAAACAGAATAAAACTTTTGATGCAGTTAAAGCAATGAGAGAAATAAGCGATAAATTAAGCGAGAAATATTGGAAGCATCCTGATATTTTAAATAAGGATATGCAGATAATAAGAGAGAAATATAATCTCAACCTCACTCCACCGCAAAAAGCTAAGGCATAGCTTCATCTCCATAAAAAAAATCTTCAGTGGCACCATCGGCTATCACCATCACCCAATAGTTTTAAAGTCACTTTGAGTAACCTGCATCAGGTTTATAAAAGGATTTTTCGACCAATAATATTAACTACATTACAACCAAAAAAATATCATGAAACTGTTAGTCTTTATTTTTCTTCTCTGTACATCCATGAGTGCAAAAGCACAAACGCATACATTAGAAAAAATTTGGGAAACAGATACTATCGTAGCTATTCCTGAATCTGTTTTACCTGATACCAGGAAAAACATTCTCTATGTTTCCTTAATTGATGGAGGACCATGGGTTTTGGATGGTAAGGGTGGTGTAGGTAAATTAAGCCGGAACGGTAAACAATACAACTCAGGCTGGATAAGCGGACTAAACGCACCCAAAGGCATGGGGATGTGGGGCAACCGTTTATATGTTGCTGATATGGCTAATGTTGTAGTAATTCATAAACGTAAAGGAAACATCATAAAAAGCATTGCCATCAATAATGCCCAGGGTTTAAACGACATTACTTTATCTGATAAAGGCATTGTATATGTTTCAGATTCCCGAACAGGACGAATATGGAGAATAGAAAATGATATGCCAGTGCTTTATATTGACACGCTCAAAGGTTTGAACGGATTAAAAGCTATTGGAGATGAACTTTACATTGGTGCAGGAAAAAGTTTTTTAAAAGCAGACATTAATAAAAAAATTACAAAAGTTGCGGAGCTATCACAAAGCATTGATGGCATTGAGCCGGTAGGAAACGGCGACTTTATCCTCACCTCGTGGGGAGGATATATTTTCTACGTTTCTGCAAACGGCAATATGGAGACTTTACTGGATACACATCTTGAAAAAAAGAACTCAGCCGATATCGGATATGATAGTAAGAAGAGAATTGTATACGTTCCTACTTTTAATGCAAAAACAGTAGTTGCTTACAAATTGAATTAATGATAAGTGCTTTCATAAATAATAAAGTGAAAACGGCATTGAATAGCCTTCACTTTAGTAAGTTTTCAGTTTCATGAAAAAAATTTTCATCGGCACCGTCGGCTATCACAATCTTTGCAACCATTCCATTGGTTCTGCCTTATTGCCCCAATTGCAACAAATGAAGTGGGCTGATGGTGTTGAGCTTGATGAATTAAATTGGGGACCAATTGCCATTGTTCAAAAATTTCAAGCATTACCTACCCAGTACGATCGTGTTATTCTTCTTTCAGCTATTGAAAGACCGGGAAGAAATATAGGAGACATAACCGTTTACAAATGGGAAGGAAAACTACCGGATGAAGAGTTGATACAGCGTTGTGTTGGTGATGCTGTAACCGGCGTTATTTCTGTAGAAAATTTACTGATCATCGGCGAATATTTTAAAATATGGAAAGGTGAAACTTTTTTTGTAGATGTAGAACCCGGACCAGAACAAGCAGGAGAAAATTTTACAGAAGAAATGCAACAGGCAATTCCTGATCTTATTTTAACGCTACAACATCTTTCCACTTCAGATAAATCAGAAATACTTAACTTTAAATCCCTTTATGGTGATACTTTAATTGAAGCAGATGCCTGAAAATAACGGACATAATAAAAATGCAGTTGACGCACTTTTTTGGCGAGAAGAAATTCTGCAGGTGTTATATTGGATGGAAGGTGAAGAGCTGGAAGTTACGGTACCATTCAACCGCTTAATGGTTTTGCTGAATACCACAAACGATAATCTTTTTCTTCATCTTAAAAAAAATATAGATTTAGGCTATATAAAAACAGAAGATGACCTATTGAATGAAGATTCTTCTGTAAGACTAACTCCCTTTGGGAAAAAAGAAGCAGGCAATATTTTCCGTAATGCATTTGAAGGCATGCAAAAAGGCGGGCATGGTGAATGTGGACCGGATTGCGAATTCTGCTACAGCGAAGGAGAAAAACTGGAAGACTGCGTTCACAACTGTGCCGACACCCGTCATACTCATTAATTTATGGAAAACATTTTTTTATCAGATACAGATTATGAAAAGCTGGCTACCAAAACGCAGGATCTGATAGGAAAAATTGATAATCTCCCATATCCAAAAGTGCAGGATGATGTACATGAACTTCTGGAGAGCTTTGACATGCTCCACCGGGAAGCACTTACCCGGCTGTTCAAGGAAATAATCATCAATTATCCGGCTTTGCAAACAAAGATGCAAAGCGATAAAGCTGTACATTTATTATTCAGCCTGTACGACCTTTTTCACAGCGATATTCAAAATGACATTTTATTAAGAGATGAAATAAGAAGCAATGGCAATGGTAACTACCCACTTTGGTTGCCGGTGGGTAATACAAATGAATTAAAAGAAAACACAGCTTATAAATTTGCGGAAGAAGGAGAAAATATTTTGTTGTGCAAATCAGGAGGTAATGTTTATGCGGTAAAAAATTGTTGCGGCAATACAGCTTTGCCATTAGATGGAGCCGCTATTGAACAAGGTTATCTAATTTGTCCTTGGCATGGCTGCGCTTACAGGCTGGAAGATGGAATAATGGAAACAAATCCATCGCAAAAACTAAAAAAATACCCATTGGAAATTAGTGAAGATGGAAAAATAAAAATCGGATTAAATATGTAAAGCTTATGTATAATAAATTCACTTCTGTTTTTGCTGTTAGCCTTTTGATGATTGCATTTTCCTGCAAACTAAAAAATGCTGAAGAAACTGATTCTGGTAAACTGCCGTTATCAATGGATGACTCATCCCGTATCATTATTGACCGGGCTATTGCTTATGCAGGGGGTTATGATGAATGGCAAAAAAAGAAAACGCTGTCGTTTGATAAAAAAAGCACGAGCTATGACAGCACCGGAAAAATTATTCGTGAAACTGATATGCATTTAGATTATATGATGAAACCAGAGTTTAGGGCAAAGCTTACATACAAGATTCATGATACCACTATCACCTTACTTCACGACGGGCAAAGAGCATGTAAAATGTATAACGGCAAAGCATCTGCAGAACAAAAAGATATTGATGCAGCCTGGAACTCCGGCTTCGGATCGCAATATGTTATGTGCATGCCATTCAAATTAAAAGACCCCGGCATAAATGCTGAATACGTAGGTATGGTAACGCTTTCAGATGGAGTACCTGCACAAGTTATAAAAACATCTTACATAAAAGGTGCTGGCAGTAATCCTGATCATATCTGGTATTACTACTTTGAACCCGGTACAGGAAAACTCCTTGCCAATTCCCTCAACGGAAAAAATAATTATTGGGATTATACACGTTATTCAGAATTTGAAAAAGCAAATGGTTTATTGATGCCATCAGTTAGAAA
This sequence comes from Chitinophagaceae bacterium, assembly GCA_046596995.1. Taxonomy (GTDB): domain Bacteria; phylum Bacteroidota; class Bacteroidia; order Chitinophagales; family Chitinophagaceae; genus Ginsengibacter. Next base: position 2,280 of record JBKJLG010000126.1, on the reverse strand, counting down.
AGGTTATAGTGCAGATACTTTAAACAAACCCGGCAAATCTATTTCAGAAAGCAGGCATTTTAATATTGTGTTTGACAAAGAATTTTCTGCTGATCATTTTAAAATAAAAAATGACTAATGATCTTCCTAAAATTTTAATTGCAGGTGTTGGCAATGAGCTGCGTCAGGACGATGCCTTCGGTGTTTTGCTTGCCCAAAAGCTACAACAGGAAACATCGTTTCCACCTTCGGTAAAAATTATGGAGATCGGCTCAGGTGGTATTCATTTGGTACAACAGTTATTTGATAAATATGATATTTTGATCTTGCTCGACATTGTAAAATGGGGAGGTGCAGCTGGCACCATTCATTTTAAAGAAGTTGATGTAAAAGATGTTAACCAATTACCTGCTGATGAAAAGAATGATTTTTTAGCTGACATGCATTATATCAATCCACTAAAGGCTTTAATGATGGCAAAAGCAATAAATGTGTTACCAAAACAGGTTTTATTTTTAGGCTGCGAATCGGTACAACATGAAGAGATTGGAATCGGATTAAGTGATGCAGTAGAAGCAGCGCTGCCTGTAGCTCTTAAAACGATAAAGGATTGGATCATGGGCTCAGTAAAAGATTTAATCCCTTTGACTATTTGATAAAATTGATCTATAAAAAGAAATAAATAAATTAGTAAGCAAACGAAATATTTTTTAAATTACAGTATTAAATATTTGTATATGAAAGATTATAATCAAAATCAATCAGGCGATGAAGATGTAAAACTTCATTGGAAAACAGAGCTTGAAATAAAGGATCTTATACAGCCTATTACTGTAAGGCGTATAAAAATTGTTAGGGTTTTAGGTATTTTCCTTTTATCATTAGGCTTAGTTTTTTTTGCATGGTGGCTATTTGTGAAACCACCATCAGGTGAACGGATTTTAAAAGACATGATCTCTGCAGCTGGGGGAATGGAACAATGGAAAAATATACAGGATGGAAACTTTGTTCGCACCCATAAATTATATGATGAGAATGGGAAGGTTATACATCAGTCGGTAGAAAATTTTTTCTTTAAAAATAATAAGGATGGTCACCAGCTTTTGATCAAGTCCAAAACTAACAAAGGCGATAATGTAACTATTGGACATGATAAAACCGGGTATTGGGCTTCTTTAAATGGCAATGAAGTTAATCCCGTTCCTTTGGCAAAGGATCTGGAATTTATGTGCGACGGTGATGATTGTTCGCCACTTTGTGCAAGTGAAATGGCACTTTACCGTATGTCTTTCCCTTTTAAGTTAGCTGATAACGGTGTAAAACCCCGCAATGCCGGAATGGGTGTATTGAATGGTGAGAAAACACAACTATTGGATATAACCTTTGACCCAAAAATAGGGCATGACCGCTGGGTTTTTTATGTTGATCCCTCTTCTAAATATATTCGTAAAATAGAACACTATCCCAGTTTAGCAGGAAATGTGCAACCGGAAGAAATCTATTTATCAGATTTTAAAAAAGCAGGAAATATTGTACTTAGCCACTCAAATAAATATTACCGCAGTAATGGAAAAATTTTAGAGGAATATCTGATCTCAAATGTAAAATTCAATTCTTCGTTATCTGCTGATTTTTTTAACCGTCCTCAGCAGTTAAGTGCTTTAAATAAATAATTATTAGATGTGTTTAAAAGGATGAATAGCAATCATCCTTTTTTTATGCTCTTACCTTTTCCAAAAGATCAACCGCTAATTGGTTTATAGATTGTAAAGCAGGGGAATGATCTATAGCATTCATATCTAAAGCCCCACCTTTATCCGCTTCGGAAATAATAGGGTCATATGGAATAACTGCAATCACCGGCAAATCCGTTTGGGCACAGAACTGCCGTATGGCTTCTTCATCTTCTGGATTTTTTACCTTGTTGGCTACAGCAACAATATTTTTTATTTCAAGCTCTTTACCCAGCCGCTGAAAACGGGCTACAGCTTCCATTGAACGATAATAAGGCTCTACAACACACAACAAAACATCAACATATTTTGAGGTGCCTCTTTTCATTTGCTCCAATGATGCCTCAAGGTCTAAAAGTGTTACCTGTTGGCTCTCTTCAAGTGCAGTATGGATAATTTCTCTTACAGTTGTATGAATACCGCACATGCAACCGGTACCTGCATGTTCCGGCTGCCCCACTGCAAGTAACGTAACGTTATTTGCTGCCTGTATTCCATGCAGATCCATCACTTCGGATAACGGTGCTTTTAGTTTTGCATATTTTTTACCATCCTCTTTTTCATACAC
>JBKJLG010000064.1:0-2559 GCA_046596995.1 Chitinophagaceae bacterium | reverse complement strand
ATCATTAAATAAACAATTACGCCTGTAACGGCAACATATAGCCAAACCGGCCAGGTAATTCTTGCTAACTTTTTATGCTTTTCATATTCACCTGTTAATGAACGATATGCAGTGAATAAAATAAACGGGAGAATAATACCTGCTAAAGGAATATGCGTTAGTAAAATAAAGTAATACACCAGCCTTATAGATCCTGCAATAGACTTTTCGTCTTCACTTACAATTCCACTATTATCAAGATCGCCATATTTTGTATCGCCGGTAAAAAGATGATGGCAGATGTATGACACCAGAAATAATAATGAGAGAATGATAGCTGCAATCATTAATTTTTTATGCAGCAGGTAATTTCTTTTTTTTATTGTTATTAAACCTGCGATTAATAAAAGTGTTACACAGGAATTTAATATAGCATTGGCAGCAGCAAACAAATGCGGATCAAAACCTAAATCAACATTCAATTTTACCCTTGCAAGAATAGTAACTACCGCAAATACAATAATGGAAACCGTCCAGATAAATATCTTTGCCTGTTTGTCATTTTTTGTTAAAGATGGACGTAAAGCAATAGCAATACTTTCTTTTCTTGCTGAATTTTTTTTTATCATTTCGTTATCTTGTATCATAATATTAGCTTCTACCGAATAGTTCTTTTAAAAATTCCCCAAAAGTTTTTTTCCTGTCTTTCTCCAGCATAAGCAACGGAATATCCCGTACAAGTTTTTTTTGCTTTGCAGAATCAAACCCATCATACCAGCCACGCAAAACTTTTTCACGGTCTAATAAAAAAAAGTTGGAGGTATGTATAAAACCTGTATCTACATTGATATCTGCAATACTGGCTTTCATTTCAGATAAAGCAAAATCGTATATCTCTTTTTTATTTCCGGTTACAACCCACCATGTATCAGGATTTATGTTGTGCCGGTCTGCAAATTTTTTAAGCTCCGGCACAGAATCATGTAGCGGATCAATACTGATGGATATGAATTGCACTACTTTGTCATTTTTTTTAAATGCATCCTGCAAACGTTTCATTGCTTTCGTCATGCCGGGGCAAAACGTTGGGCAGCGGGTAAAAATAAAATCAATTACAATTGCTTTACCTTTTATATCATGCAAAAAAACTTTTTGGCCCAGCTGGTTGGTAAATGCAATATTTTTTACCTGGTGCCAAAGCGTATCAGATGAAGTTTTTCCGTTGGTGGTTTTTACAGCAACACTGTCATAAAAATATCTTGAAGGCATGTTTACAGCTCTTTCGCTGTAAAACTTTACCAATATGTAACTTATCAGTGGTACTAAAGCAGCCAATACCAGGGCGAGTAATGCTTTTTTGCTCATCAATTAATTCGTTAAACAAAAATAGCCATCACAGTTGTAATGGCTACGTTGTTTTTTAAAATCATTATTAATCTTTTTTACCTTTTTCCATTGCAGGAATTTTTTCTGCTGGCTTTTCAATATATTCTCTGCTACCACCATTAGTGTTTTTTAAATTTTTCCAGGCATTACCGTCCCATAAGAAGGCCGCTATAAACCAAACAAATAAAAGTAATGGGACTATGATGGTCATAATCATGTTGCGTATCTCATCGCCCAAATGCATAAAAATTGAAACAATGTAAAAGGCTTTTGCCAAAGTAAGAATACACACAATGCCTTTAAATAATAAAACAAGAGTATGGCTTGGATCGGGTCCTTTATGAATATTGTAAATAGCCAGGCCCAGCCCCAGTTCAAGAATGGTAAGCACCAATAATATCCAGAATGTTTTCCAAATTCTTTTTACCTGTGCTGCATCATCATGATGATGACCTTCTGCTGTTGCAACTTGTGACATAACTTTAAAAATTTAAAGGTTTATGATTTAGAGTTTATCTAAATTAAACCAGATAAAAACATAAGAATACAAATACCCACACAAGATCTACAAAGTGCCAGTACAAGCCTGCCTTTTCAATCATTTCATAATGGCCACGCCTGTCAAACAAACCCATTCTGGTTTGTATGTACATTATAATATTTATAACCACGCCGGAAAATACATGAAAGCCATGAAAGCCGGTGATACCAAAAAAATATCCTCCGAATGCAATAGGTCCGGGTGTTGCAACAGCAGCTCCGTTAAACAATTTTTCGGCTCCCCAGGGATTGTGAGTAACCGTTGTACCCCATTGTTGAATAGCCCCGTCTACCAGCACTTCATGCCTTGCTGTAATAAGATGTGTCCATTCCCAAGCCTGGCAACCTAAAAATGCAATACCTCCAACGATGGTCCATAACAACCATTTCTCTACACCTTTTCTGTTCATTTTGTGTCCTTCGTGTACTGCCAATACCATAGTTACTGAGCTTAGGATCAAAATAAACGTCATTAAACTTACAAATGCAAGCGGAAGGTTTGCATGGCCGGCAAAGGGGAATGCATTAAATACATGATTTGGATCTGCCCAAAAATTTTGACTGAACCTTATGGTACCATACGAAATTAAAAACGCCCCAAAAGTAAAAGCATCACTCATCAAAAAATACCACATCATCAATTTTCCATAGCTG
>JBKJLG010000063.1:0-5980 GCA_046596995.1 Chitinophagaceae bacterium | reverse complement strand
AAAAATATCTTTACATTTTGCAGTGGCTGATTTTTTTCATCTTTTACAGAGCCTCTTATATAATATTGTGCTGAAAGTTTGCAACAAAAGCCGACAAAAAATAGTATGGTAAAAATTTTTTGCAATAGCTTATTAAAATGATGAAGAATTATTTTTTTAACAGGCTGATAAAATCATTCTACCAACTGATAAATTTCTTTTATGTTTCTTCCCAATCCATCATAATCTAACCCATAACCCAATAAAAATTTATTGGGAACACTAAACCCCAGGTAATCAATTTTTATCGGGTGCACCAACGCATCGGGCTTATGCAATAAAGCGGCAATTTTTAAAGATGCCGGCTGATGATGATGAAGTTGCGGCAAAAATTGTGAAAGCGTATTGCCAGTATCAACAATATCTTCTACAATAATAATTTCTCTCCCCACAAGATCAACATCCAGCCCAATAGCAGTTATTACCTGTCCCGAAGATTTAATGCCTTTGTAAGACGCCAGTTTTATAAAACATATTTCTGCTTCAATGTGTATCTCTTTAAAAAGATCGGATGCAAACATAAAAGAGCCATTAAGGATGGCGATGAAGAGCGGCTTTTTTCCTTTGTAGTCATTATTAATTTCGCCGGCAACCCTTTTAACCTGGCTTTCAATTTCAGCAGCAGTAAGATAAGGCTGAAATTTTTTATCGTGAACCTGTATAAGCTCCATACATTATTTTGAGATGATGAGTTGCTGCCCGATCTTTAAATTATCGTCGCTTAAATTGTTCCATTCTTTTATTTGCAAAACAGTAATTCCGTATTTTTTTGAAATAGCGTACAACCCTTCTTTAGGCTGCACTTCATGCATTTTTGCGGAGGTATTTTTGGTATCACTCTGCACTGCCACCACCTGATTGTTTACAGGCTTTAAAAATAATTTTTTGCCGGCAAAAAATTTTTCATTCCCTTTTAAATTATTGTATGCGTAAAGATCGGGCAGGCGTATTCCATTTTTTTGCGCAACATCATAAAGGTTTTCATTTTGCTGAACTATATAAAAATCTTTATCGCCCTGTGCAGATTTTTTTTCAAGAAACACATACTGATCTTCTGTAAGCAATCCGTCTTTATCAAGCTCATTATACTCCAATATTTTCGCAAGATTAATATTATTTTCTGTTGCAATTGCCAGCAATGATTTTCCTTTTGCAGCATATATAACTTTGCTGCCATTGATAACCAATATTTGAGATGATGTGTTTATAACATTTTTGTTAGTGTATTCTTTAGTTTTAATTAATTCATTAAAAGCTTTGTCCTCAGGGTCATCAGTATATTTTGCAGAATTATACAACGGCATATCCCCTAAACCCGGTATATTATATTGTTGTAAGTTATTCATCTCAATATTTCTGATCAAAATTTCAGGATAGCGGGGATTGGTTGCATAACCGGCTTTCCTTAAACCGTAACTCCAGCCTTTGTAATCAGCAGGATCAAGCTTAAATAAAAATGCATAGCGGTCATTGCCCCTTAAATAATTTGAATGATCCCGGTAAGATTCTTCAAAATTTTTATAAGTGCGAAAACATTCTCCGGGTGCATCATCATCATGGCTTACACCGCCTGCTGTCCACGAGCTTTTGCATTTTATACCAAAGTGGTTATTTGATTTTTTTACAAGGTCACTGTTGCCAAATTCAGTTTCTAAAATGCCCTGTGCAAGCGTAATGGCAGCCGGCACTCCCATCCGCTTCATTTCCCGTATGGCAAAATCTTTATGAGCAAGAATGTATTGCTCAACAGTAATTTTTTGCGCAAAGGAAACCTTAATTAAAAAAAATAATAGAAGTGAAAGAAATGTTTTTTTCATCATAAATTATAATGGGCATTTATAAATTGTATGAATTTAAAGTTTTCTAATAATTGATAATCCATCTCTAACAGTTAACATTACCTGGTCCACTCTTTTATCATCTGCAATGTGCTGGTTAAATGAATGTATGGCTTTTGCATTTTTGCCTTTTATATTTTCGTCTCCACCGGAGTCCTTACGGACAAGCACCTCACCATGAAATAAGACATTATCTGCTATTATTAATCCGTTTTGTTTTACGTGCGGCAAAGTTAATTCGTAATAATCCAAATAACTTATTTTATCAGCATCAATAAAAATAATATCCCACACTTCATTTAGTGTTGGTATTATTTGCAACGCGTTGCCTTCATGCAAAACTATTTTATTATTATACAAAGATTTGCTAAAAAAAGTACGTGCAAGTTGTGCCTCTTCTGAACGTATCTCAATGGTGTGCAATACCCCATTGGTTTGCAAACCTTTTGCAAGGCACAAAGCACTATAGCCTGTAAAGGTTCCTATTTCTAAAATTTTTTTTGGCTGTAAAGCACAGCTAAGGGTTTCCAAAAATTTGCCCTGCACATGTCCGCTAAGCATATTAGCATGCGCATTAAATGTATTTGTGTACACTGAAACCTCTGCCAGTAAAGCATCTTCTTTTGAGGAAAATTCGGCAGCGTAAGCCTCAGCCCTGCTGTTTATCATTTCCATTAGGCAATATGGTTTTTATTTCTGGCTCAATAACCGGCTTGTGAGATATTAGTAATAAGCCTAAAAAGGTAAGTGCACCATTTATAATCAATAACTCCAAACCAATCTGGTAGTCTCCAAAAATATCTTTCTGAAATTTATCAAGAATAAAACATAGTACCGGCGAAAGCACACAAATTATCGGAACATATTTGTCAATTACTTTTCTGCTGGTTATTATACCAAAAGAAAATAAACCCAATAATGGGCCATAAGTATAAGCGGCTACTTTTAAAATTACACCAATCATACTCGGGTTATTTACCCATTTAAAAACCATAACAAACACAAGAAAAATAAATGCTACCGTAAGATGAATACTTTGCCTGATTTTTTTCTTTCTTGCTTCATCCCAATCTTCTCTTCTTTTTAAACCTAAAATATCAATGCAAAAAGATGAGGTTAATGCAGTGATGGCACCATCAGCGCTGGGAAACAAAGCTGAGATTAAAGCAATAATAAATATAACTGAAATTAATGGCGGCATGTGATGCAAAGCAATTTCTGGAAATAATTTATCTCCTGTAACCGTTACTCCCTGCTGAGCAGCATATAAATACAACAGCCCGCCCAAAAACAAAAACAGCATCAATACACCGGCCAGAATAACAGAAAGGGTTAGAACATTCTTTTTAGAGTTGCCTAAGGTTTTTACTGAAAGATTTTTTTGCATCATTTCCTGGTCCATACCCGTCATAGTAATTGTGATAAATGCACCGGCTAAAATTTGCTTTACAAAAAACAGTTTGCTGTTGACATCAGTAAAAAATATTTTACTGTAGCCTTTTTCTCTCATCTGTCCTATGCTATCAGTAAAACTTAATCCCATTTTGTTCAAAATAAAAATTACACAAATAACAAGCCCTGCAAGCATGCAGGATGTTTGTAAGGTGTCCGTCCACACAATGGTTTTAACGCCTCCTTTATAAGTGTATAACAATATCATTATTAAAATAATTACTGTTGTTAGCCAAAAAGGAATATTAAAACTTTCCAGGATAGAGTATTGCAATATCTCTACAACAAGGTACAGCCTTGCTGTTGCGCCTAACGTACGTGACAGAAGAAAAAATGCAGAGCCTGTTTTATAAGATTTAAAACCAAAACGTGTACTTAAATAATGATATATAGAGGTTACATTAAGGCGATAATACAAAGGGAGTAACACAAAAGCAATAACGGCGTACCCAATTAAATAACCTATGGTTATTTGCAAATAAGCAAAAGCCTCTTTACCAACGGCGCCAGGCACACTTACAAACGTAATGCCACTAAGCGATGTACCAATCATACCAAAGGCAACCAGCATCCAGTTTGAGCTTCGGTTACCAATAAAAAAACTTTCGTTGTTAGAGTTGCGTGCCGTATAGTTGGCAACAAAAAGCAGGATAATAAAATAGGCTATTACAAATGAGAAGAGTAATAATGGAGACATATTCTGGTTACTTTTGGTAATACTATTTAAAATAAAAAAACAAGATAAATAAAATTATGTCAATTAAATCTTTGGCGGTTTTTTGCGGATCAAAAAGTGGTGTTAACCCTTTATATGTGCAGCATGCAAAACAACTCGGCTATCTGCTTGCAGAAAAAAATATTGTATTGGTGTATGGAGGAAGCAGCAAAGGCATAATGGGTGCACTGGCTGATGCTGTGATAGAAAAAAAAGGAAAAGTAATTGGCATTTTACCCAAAGTGCTACTGGCATGGGAGCAACAGCATTTGGGCATAACAGAGTTACACGAGGTGGCAGACATGCATGTACGCAAAGCTTTGCTGTACGAAAAATGTGATGCAGCCTTAATATTGCCCGGCGGTTATGGTACGCTGGATGAATTTTTTGAAATGCTTACCTGGAACCAGTTGAGCATCCATGATAAAAAAATTTTTGTGTTAAACAGCGGTGGATTTTATGATCACCTTATTGCACACATGAAAAAAATGGAGGATGAAAAATTTTTATATGATGCAGTTGTTGAGAGAATGACTATAATTAAAGAGCCCGAAGAATTAATGGATAAACTGTAATATTCTGCCGGGCTCAATCAAAAAAAAATATTAATCTTTCTTTTTTACCAGCAATGCATAGATAACGTAAAGCCAGCCAAGAATGCCATGTACAATTGCCCAAAGAATAGATTTATTTCTACTCCACGAAACAACAACTGCTATGATCGTTCCTAAACCAATACCAGGGCCATAATAAACAGGACGATAATATTCAGGATCATTATTTTTATCATTGGAACATGATACAATGAACGTTATCATGGAAACAATTGCTAAATTTATTTTGTTCATTACTCTCAGTTTTATATAAATTAAATCATTATTTCAATTAGTAAATAAAATCTAATTACCGCTGCTTCCTGTTCAACCCGATATTTATTCCTGCTCTTATTATCGGAATTAAATTTCCAAACCCGTCTACATAAGGTGAATTTTTATCTTTCAGCACATCAAATAAAATACTTAAATAAGTAAAGCTGTTTTTGCCTGAGCGTGAAGTAGTATAACCTGCACCCAATAAAAGACTTGGCGCATCTACCTTAAATTTTTGGGATGAGCCTGAAGCCGGTATATATTTTTGTTGTATAAAATTATATTCCGGCTGCGCCTGAATAAAAATAAATTGCACAGGATAGATCCTTGTAAAAGCACCCAGCCCATAATTGGTATTGTGATATTTATTATTAAACTGATCCCGCTGACTTTGGTATTCAAAATTTACAACACCAGCAACATCTACCCATTTTGCCAGCGTATAGCCCACATGCGGATGCAGCCCTGCGTTAAAAGAACCATTACCAAAACCCAGGGACAGGCTGCCTCCAATAAATGCATTGGATGGCTCTGTCATTTTTTTATCATCCTGCTGTGCAACAAGCTGCCCGCTTATTAATAAACTACATACTAAAACAATTACATTAAATTTTTTCATGGCTGAGAGAGATTTTTTTTTAATCAAAAATTTTACCGGCATTTAAAATATTGTTGGGATCAAAAACTCTTTTAATGCCACGCATTAATTCCATTTGCTTTTTATCAAACACAATATCCATAAAGCTTTTCTGTACTAATCCTATGCCATGTTCGCCGCTAACAGTACCGCCAAGCTCTTTTACCAAAGCAAACAAAGCTCTTAATGATTCTATTATCTCTGGATCGTCCTGGCTGTTTTGTGTACCTTCTTTTTTTATGCGAATGTGTAAATTACCATCGCCCGCATGGCCATAGCAAACTGCTTTAAAACCATATTGCCTTCCCAACTCTTTTACACCTTTTACCAAAGCAGGCAACTCAGCCCTGGGTACCACTGTATCTTCTTCTATTGTGTAACCATCTATTTTAACAGCTTCGGCTACTCTGCGGCGCAGCTTCCATAGCTC
>JBKJLG010000313.1:0-3030 GCA_046596995.1 Chitinophagaceae bacterium | reverse complement strand
ACAATTTTGAATGCGATTCTTTATCTGCCATCCAATTTTTATCCAGCAACGATTCGCTTGTTGCTTACAATTTAGATTCAAACACAGTGATGACGGCTGTAATACCCAACACTTATATCCTTAGCTGGAACAGTACAACGGGAAAAATATTTAAAAAGCTTTTTGCAGAGCAACAAAAATTTTGGAATGATCCTAGAAAAGCGCAGGCAAAGGCATTGGGTTTTTCAACAAAAGAAATTTATACATTGGCTTCCATTGTAGAAGAAGAAACCAATAAAGCAGAAGACAAAGGAAAAATTGCAAGTGTTTACATTAACCGTATAAGAACAGGGATGAAACTGGCTGCAGACCCAACTGTAAAATTTGGTATTAAAGATTTTAGTTTAAAAAGAATTTATCAAAAACATACACGTATGCCTTCGCCCTATAATACATATTTAGTGCCTGGCTTACCACCGGGCCCAATCTGTACACCTTCTGTTAAAACCATTGATGCTGTCTTAAATGCCCCTGCTACTGATTATATATTTTTTGTTGCCAGTCCCGACTTTTCGGGTTATTCAAACTTTGCCAACAATTATCAGGATCATTTAAAATTTGCAAAAGCTTATCAAAACGCACTGGATAGTGCTGCTATCCGCAGGGCACAAATGCAAAAAACTCGATAGCTTGGTAATCTTACTTATATTAGATAATTAAATTATTTTTTATCGATTTATATTTTGATAAAGCTTGCACGAATATTTATTAACCTTCACCCAATAAACTATTTTACAAACAAAAGTAAACAATGGATATTGCCAGGCTTTGAAGGTGTTCCTCTTTATGAAGTTGTAAAGTTTTTTAGAAAACAAATAAAAACCTCGGGCTTAACAGAAAGAGCCTCTGCTATTTCTTTTAATTTCATTATGTCTTTGCCGCCAACGTGTCTTTTTTTATTTACGCTTATTCCAAATCTTCCTTTCATACCTAAAAAAAGTTTACACCTGCAATTAAACAAATTAATTATAGATATGGTGCCCGCAAAAACGTACAATGCAGGGTTAATAAATTTTGTAGATTTCTTTTTTAAAGGTAGTAAAATAGGCATACTATCTTTTGGTTTTATACTATTATTATTTTTTGCATCCAATGCTATGATGGGTGTTATGCGCTCTTTCAATAAAAATTATCCCGGCTTTATTAAAAGAAAAGGTTTAGATAAAAGATGGACTGCAATAAAGTTAACAGCACTTTTATACAGCCTTCTAACAGTTTCCCTGGTGCTGCTATTTATGCAAGGCAATATTTTAAAATGGTTTGGTATAAAAAATGTTTTTTTAAGAGAAATGATTGTGTATGGCAAATGGATTTTCATCATTGCCCTGATATTTTGTTCCTTTGGTGTTATTTACAAATATGCGCCTTCCATGCATAAAAGATGGAGGCTTATTTCTCCCGGCGCAATAGTGGCTACCACGCTCAGTATCGTCGCTACGCTTGCCTTTTCAGCTTTTCTTAATAATTTTGACAGATACAATGTTTTATATGGCTCTATCGGTACAATCATCGCTTTGGGCACACTTATCTTTATTAATTCTTTAGTTATGCTTATTGGTTTCGAGCTTAATGTTAGCATCAAATCACTAAAAGCAAAAGCAGAAGAAAGAGAAAAATCTGAGAAGAATATTACATAAGCGGTTCTTAACAGTTATTTTTAAAATCTTACCTTACAGTTCTAAATTTTTATTATGAAAAAAAATCTTTTGTTCTTAGCTATTTGCTTATCTGCGGTAGCAATATTTTCTGCTTTTAAAATTTCAGGAGATGTTTTGCCTATTGGCAGCGCATTGCCTAAAGGCGATGTAAAAATGAAAGATGTGCTTAACAGGGAAGTGAGCCTGCTGGATGCAAAAAAGAAAAATGGATTGCTTGTTATGTTCAGTTGCAATACCTGCCCTTATGTTATAAAAAACCAGGAGCGTACAAATGCAATAGCCACCTTTGCCTTAAAAAATAATATTGGTGTAATTCTTTTAAACTCAAACGAAGCACAACGCACAAATGATGACAGCTTTGAGGCAATGCAGGCTTATGCCAAAACGCAGGGCTACAAATGGTATTATGCAGTTGATACAGATGCAATTGTTGCAGATGCTTTTGGCGCCAACCGAACACCTGAAAATTTTTTATTTGATAAAAATATGAAACTAGTTTACCACGGTGCCATTGATGATAATCCTTCAGTGGCAGCCGATGTAAAGCGTCACCATTTAAAAGAAGCAATAAATGAACTTGTTACCGGTAAAGAAATAGCAGTAAAAGAAAGCCGAAGTGTGGGTTGTTCAATTAAGAGAAAAGGATAATTTATAATGAGCTTTTTACAAATTCTATAGCTTTTTTTAATTCTTTTTCAAACTGATCAGCTTCTAATTGTTGCTCAAAAAATTTTCGATAACCGGTATTATTATTAACTATTAGCGTTGCCGGTATTCCTCCCATCCAGGCTTTATCAACCATTGGGCAAAAATAATCTGCATTGGTTTCATTTAGCCATACAACCTGATTGGTATAATTATTCTTTTTTACAAAAGAGGTAATGCCTTTAGGATAGGAATCTTTAAGATCGAGACTGACCATTAAAAATTTTACTTTTTTATTGCTGTAACTGTTTACAATTTTTTCAAAATAAGGTATCTCTTCTATACAAGGTTTGCAAAAAGTTGCCCAAAAATTAATTACTAAAATCGAATCAGACTTATTAATAAAATCCGCAAGCTTAGTTACTTTCCAAGATGGGATAGTTTGTGCGCCGGATTTTAAAGTGCTGCAACTAAGAACCAATACCACAAAAAATCTTAAAAATTTCATAGCGCAAAATACAAAGTAAAATCACATTCAGCAGGTGTTTTAACAGTTTTGCGTTTTAAGCAATTCAGTTTACTTTCGCATCTCATTTATCAATTAATACAAATATAAAATCTCATATAATATGGCATATGATGTAATAGTTTTAGGCAGCGGTCCGGGTGGTTATCCGGCTGCCATCAG
>JBKJLG010000268.1:0-4838 GCA_046596995.1 Chitinophagaceae bacterium | reverse complement strand
TTAAAACACTAATAATGAAATTTGAAAAGAAAAAATTTTTGGCGCTTTGTGCGTTATATTTTATTTGTATAACTACTAATGCACAAATAGAAGCTGCCTATATTCAAACAAAAGATTTTAAAGGAATTGGTTTTGGAGCATTACTCAATGTAGGCTTTCCTTTGTCGGAAGCAAATGAATTAACTGCAGAATTAGGTGGATACTATGCTACGGGTAATGAAGATAATATTGCATTAGGTCATCTATTAGTTGGTTATCGAACTACACTTAATGGCAGCGGCTATGGTTTATATGCTGAGCCATTTGCAGGTTATACGGTTGGTATAACTGACATTCCCAAAGATGATCCAAATGGTGGAGGCATTTTATATAGCAACGGGGCACAAGTAGATCAAAAGGCTTCAGGACTTACAACTGGCGTAGGCGTTGGATATATTTTTCAGCCTTGGGGAAGATTGGTTTTTAATCTTGGACTTCGTTATGAACATATATTTGTTTCCAAGGGAGATCCTTCAGTAAATTTATTTTCTTTAAGACTTACGCACCGTTTATCTTTTAGAAAACGAGATGATTATTAAAATGATTGCGGTAGAAAATTGTTATCAGAAACCGTTACTTTCACGATAATGTAATTGCTTTTCATCTCATTAATAAATACCTCTTGTATTAATTTAATCAATCAAAATAAAAATCAAATCATCTCACTGCAAACCTATACTAAACATGAAATTTTTGTTGATAACATCCACTTTCTTTTTTTTATGTTTTAAATCATATCCTCAAAAAATAATTAAATATTACGATAAAGATTGGGGGGAAGTATCCGTGGATAAGTCAGTTTATTATGCGGAGTTTAAGAAAGAGGGTGTTAATTACAATTGCACATCATATTACACTGCAAATAATCGGATAAGGGGCCAATCAACCTTTCCTGATACTACAATGATGAACCCGATAGGGTTGCAAAAACTTTACAATAAGAATGGTAACATCGAAGATTCAATCTTTTTTTCGGCAGGTAAGCCGTCATTTTTATACCATTATTATCCTAACGGAAAGTTAGCCGTGCATTTTTACCTGCCGGATGATAAAAAAAATGCAATAACGGAAGCATTTGATGAAGATGGGAATAAGATAAAAAATTACATTGTATCAAAAGATGCAGAATTTAAAGGTGGAGAAAAAGCCTGGATATCATACCTTAAAAAAAATGTAGGGAAAGAATTTTCTAAAGTAAAAGATAAAGACGTTACCTCAGCCAGCGTTCAAATTCAATTTATTATTGATGAGAATGGCGGAGTTACCAAAGCTAAAATTTTAAAATCCTCAGGGTATAAAGAAATTGATAGAGATGCGCTAAGAGTAATTTCGGAAAGCCCCGAATGGCACAGTGCTATCATTTACAACAAGCCTACAAAAGCTTACCGTGTACAACCTTTCAGTTATACGCTGGAACCTGAAAAAAAATCTAAATGAGTTACAACTATATTCTTAGATCCCAATCATAAGTAAGCTATAAACTAAACCCTTATAATAAATAATTTAAATGAAATACACTTTTAAAATCTTTGTAATTATTGGTGCATATTTTCTGTTGGCAGGCTGCACAACATCTAAAAAAGTTGATGGCTGGATTGCAGATAACCAAATTTCTCCGACAAAATTAAAAACCAGTGATTACATAACGCTTAACCCTGGAAAAGAAAAAAATTCTGATACTATTTCTGTTACTAAAAAAGGCAAATTTAAACTTATACCTGCCATTGTTTATTGGCGTACTGAAAGCAGTTTTGTTTCTACCTTAAATCAATGGGTGCCTTTAAATATCTTTAATGCCGGGGTAATAAAAAATGCTAACGCAGTTAAATTAAAGCAAAAGTTAAACGGGCAAAAAATTGAATTATCTGTAGATAAATTTCCGGCAACTTTTGCGTTAACTAATATTTCTCATCTGATATATTTTGGTGTGTATTATATTAATTGGTCAAAAAACTTCGAGAAGCCCGAAAAGCAAAACCTGGCCGTTACATACAGAATTTTAAAAGATAATATTGAAACTAAAAGAGGGATAATAAATGTTACAGATAACAGCGTTCCTCAAAATCTTAAATTATTTCAATCTTATAAAAAACTAACCATAAATTATCTGGAAAAATATGATACCAACATTCAGGCTATGAGCAAGCAATTTGTAGATAAATTGTTGGCAGAGTTGTGATAGTACGTATACATTAAATTTTAAATACGCTTACTAAACTGCAGGTTGCAACTTTATAACAGCTTCTGCAAAACGTTCCATTTCTTCTAATTGCGGACTACTTTGCAATAAAAAGAAATCTACTCCCGCTTTTTCAAATTTATTAACCTGTTCTGCAATTTGTTCCGGCGTTCCCGCTAATCCGCTCCTTAATCCACGATTGGAAACAGAATAATCTTCCAGGCTAACTTTTTTTTCAAGTTGTGTTCCGTTAAGCCATTGCTGATAGTTATTATAACCTTTAGCAGAGCCCTTTACATTAGTGATTCGATCTAACTCTTTTTTTACTTCCTGCTCTGTATTACGTACCAATGCGTATGCAGCAACGCCATATTTCATTGCGGGCAAGCCAAGTTTTTCACGGCGTTCCTTCAGGTCATTAATTCTTGTAGTTATTACTTCTGGTGAGTCTCCATGCATTACATAACCATCGCAAACTTTTGCAATTAAATTCTTTCCTGCTTCTGATTCTCCGCCGGCATAAATAGGAGGATGCACGATGGGCTTTGGTTGAAGTGTTGTGTTTTTTGCGTTGTAATATTTCCCCTCCAGCTCAACACCATCCTTCTCCCACATAGATTTTACAATAGTTATCCATTCATTCATTCTTGCATAACGGTCATCATGCTTTTCATAAGCAATTCCATATTTATGGGCTTCATCTTCCCACCAGGATGAAACTACATTTAAAGATAAGCGGCCATTGCAGATATTAGCCATGTTCGCGGACTGTTTAGCAAAAATTGCAGGATTGTGAAATGTTGGTCTCACAGCAAGCATAAGTTCCAACTTTTCAGTAACAGCTGCTAAGGCAGCAGTTGTGGTAAGTGCATCAAGGCTGGGTGCATCTTCGCCCTTTATGTCATTAAGAAATAGTTCTGCAATCAATGCAACACTGTAACCAATTTCTTCACTTCGCTGAGCCAGTTTTTTTACATAGTTCCAGCTTGTTTCCATTTGCTCATCTTCAACATTACGAAGCCAGCCGCCAAAAACCGGGAGCCAATATCCAAATTGCATATTTAATTTTTTTTATTAATAAGTGATTCAATAAAATCAACAAGATTTTGATGAGGATCAAAGCCTAAAACATTTTCAGCATCTGCAATAAAATTAGATAGTGCATTAATGTCATAAAATAAAATATCTCCGTTTCTATCATCAATTATATATTCTATCCCACCAACATCAATTTGTGCGTCTTTTACAATGTTTTCAACCGCATTAATTATTTCTGCCGAAGGCACGAATGGCTCTACTTTAATTCCTTTTTTAGAAGCTGTGGTTAAACAAACTTCTCCAATTTGTTGTGGGGCATCATCAATCTGGCAAATTTCAGCAGGGCATAAATTAAAACTCTCACCTGATGTATAAACCTTTATTGCATATAAAAATTTACCATTTAAAGTTTCAACTCGATTAATATGTTCACCTCTTGCCGGTATAAATTCCTGTACTAAGGCAATTTCATCTATTCCAAAATCAATTGCATTTGCTTCTATCGCTTCTTCTAAAGCAGCAAAAGAATTGAACTTAATTATTCCTGCTCCGCTGCCGCCAATATTAGGTTTAACAGCAATAGGGAAATTTAACTTTGAAGCTGCTTCTAATATTTGTGAAATATGATTTACAACAATTGACTTAGGATATTTCAAACCAAGTTTTTTAAATAGCACAAGTTGTAATGCTTTTGATGTTTCAATTTCTGTAGCCTTACTGCCATTGATCACTCTAATTCCATTTTGCTCCAGGTAGCCTATAAATGATTTAGAATAAAAAATAGCTTGCCCATGTCCACGCAAATACGATGATGAACTAACTCTGTTGATCACTACCTTGTATTCCGGCTCTTTTGAGGGATCAAATTGATGAAAACCTGCATGCATTTTTTCATAGGAAAATTTTCTGTCATCCAGAATTTTAAATAACGGTTTAAACCATTCAGGGTGTTCGTAAAAAATTCCAATTTGTTGGCTCATTTTTTTAATTTATTTTAAATTGGGGTTGATAAGCTATCACTTATAATACAACCGAAATATATTTTATGGAGTTTTGAGTTTGAGGGAAACTACATCTCTGCCGGTTAAAGCAAAATTACAATGGAATGTATCGGCAAAAAATTTTTAGCTGTTTTTATGTTTACCATTTTGGAAAATATTTAGCTGATAATGTTTCCATAATTTCGCAGCCATGATTGGTTCGGAAATTCTTATAAAAGCTTACCGCTTAATGTGTACTGCCAAAGCAATGGCAGATACTTACGAAGCTAACCGGCAGATATGCAAATACGTTCATTCTACTTCACGGGGGCATGAGGCTATTCAACTGGCAACTGCATTTAATTTATTGCCCTGTGACTATGTTAGTCCGTATTACCGGGATGAAAGTATGTTGTTGGGCTTAGGCTTTACACCGTATGAATTAATGTTGCAATTGTTGGCTAAAGGCGATGATATTTTCACCGGCGGACGTGAATATTATTCTCACCCAAACTATCGGGGTAGCGATAAAGCAACTATCATACATCAAAGCAGTGCAACCGGCATGCAGGCAATACCTACAACAGGTATTGCACAAGGCA
>JBKJLG010000265.1:0-4075 GCA_046596995.1 Chitinophagaceae bacterium | reverse complement strand
CTATGTAATAATGTTGCTGGCCTTATTAATAACTTTTATACTTTTTAAAACTCCGTGGGTTTTTCCTATATTAATTCTATTGGGTGGTGTAGCTACCAATTTCAGTAATAAGCGGTTTCCCCGCAATAAAGCTTTAACACCTAAATTAATAAAGTGGACAAATATCTGGCTCTTTGTTTTAATATTTTTGGTAGCGGGTTTTTTGAGTGAGGTTTCCAGAACAAACAACTGGGAGAATAAAAGAAGCTTTGCTTTGTTTGAAAACTTTTACCGTTTTGGAAGTTTGGTTTTTGGAGGCGGGGATGTTTTAATGCCAATGATGTATGACCAGTATGTTGTAAGGGATAAAATAAAATACAATATTACCAGGGAAGAATATTTAACAGGCTGGGGGCTGGTTAGGGCAATTCCGGGGCCGGTATTTTCTGTTGCTTCTTACACCGGTGGTATGGTTATGCGGCCAGAAGGCAAGGCCATGCAGGCTTTGGGATGTCTTATCGGAGCAGTAGCAATTTTTTTACCCAGCGCATTGCTGGTCTTATTCTTTTACCCTGTTTGGCACAATCTTAAAAAATATCCTATTGTTTACCGTGCTTTGGAAGGTATAAATGCCGCCGTAGTAGGCATTATGCTGGCTGCCACCTTGTATTTATTAAAAGATATTTCTATTACCGATATACAAACTATCAGCCTGGTAAACATAGCAGTGATAATACTTACTTTCTGTTTACTAAGCTTTACAAAAATCCGTTCGCCTTTTGTGGTTATGGGTTGCTTATTGCTGGGGTATATCTTTTAATCTTTATAATAACGGTTGCTTTCAATTTCTTCTTTTACAAAATCCGGAACTAAAAATTTTACAGATTTGCCCTCTTTGATCAAACTCCTAATTCTTGTACTCGATATATCCAATAGGGGGGCATCTAATAAAACAATATTATCTCCATATTTCTTTTCAGGCACAAAACCTGGTCTCTGATAAACATAAATAAGATATTCTCTCATCAAAATTTCATAATTCTTCCATTTAGGAAGATTTTGCAGACTATCACTCCCCATTATTATTGCAAACTCATCATCCGGGTTTTTTTCTTTTAAATAAATCAAAGTATCAATTGTGTAAGAGGGTATGGGCAGGGTAAATTCAATTGTGCTGGATCGTAATTTTTTTTCTCCCTCAATTGAAATATCTATTAAATGTTTTCTTGCAAATTTATTTAATAAAGACTTTTGGGGTTTAAGGGGGTTTTGGGGAGAAATAACAAACCAGACCTGGTCTAAAGATGTATTTTGAGAAATATAATTTGCGATAATTAAATGACCTATATGAACCGGATTAAAAGAGCCAAAATACAATCCAATTTTCATAATACATTGATATTCAATATTTTATAAATCAATTACTAATATCTTTTCAGCCTCATTCAATCTTAAACTTAGCAAGTATCCTGAAACCTTTATTGATATAGGATCACCCAAAGGAGCAATCTTTTCAACTGAAATTGTTTCCCCGGGCAGGCAACCCATTTCCATAAGCTTTAAAAAGATCTCATCATCTGCAAATGAATCAATTGTTACCCGGTTGCCCGGTTTAATTTCAGACAGTTTCTTTAACATAATTTTTTCCACAGGCAAATATAATTTGAAGCCAACAGCTATACTTTCGAGTTTAGAAATTAAAGACTTTGAACATACATTTTCATGAATTAGGGGTAAGGGCAAATCTTCTGCGAAAGAGAAATTTAAAAATTTTTATAATAGACCTTTTTGCGAAAGAGAAAACCCCTTTTGCGAAAACAGATATAATTTTTTGTACTGATGAATACCTTTTAAGCTTGAATAACAAACATTTGAACCATGATTATTTTACCGATACAATGACTTTTCATTACCAAGACAAAAATAAACCGGTAATAGGAGAGATTTATATAAGCATTGATCGGGTTAAAGAGAATGCGAAATCTTTAAAAATCCCATACCAAACTGAACTTCGGCGAATAATTTTTCATGGAATACTACATTTATGTGGATACTCAGATAAGGGGAAGAAATCTGATTTAATGATAAATAAGCAAGAATTCTATTTATCTCAGTTTAATGTTTCACGTGAAACACCCAAATTTTAGTTTGCCTTAAAGTATTTTTACAGTATGTTTTCTAATTATGATTTAATTGTGGTGGGGGCGGGCCATGCTGGTTGCGAAGCAGCTTCAGCAGCCGGTAATTTGGGCAGTAAAGTGCTGCTTATCACGATGAATTTGCAAACTATTGGTGAAATGAGCTGTAATCCTGCGATGGGAGGTATTGGAAAAGGCCAAATAGTACGAGAAATTGATGCAATGGGGGGCTATTCGGGAATTGTGTCGGATGAAACCATGATTCAATTTAGAATGTTGAATAAGAGTAAGGGTCCGGCAATGTGGAGTCCCAGAACGCAGAACGACAGGGGAATGTTCTCATCTAAATGGAGGAGTATATTGGAAGCTAACCCCAATATTGATTTCTACCAGGATATGGTGGTTTCACTTTTAAAGGAAGGGGATAAAATTACCGGCATTAAAACCCGGCTGGGTCATCAAATTAATGCAAGGTCTGTGGTGCTTACCAATGGCACTTTTCTAAATGGAATTATTCACATAGGAGAAAAACAAATTAAAGGAGGAAGAATTTCTGAAAATGCAGCAACCGGAATAACCGAACAATTAATGGAATGGGGCTTTGAAAGTAATCGCCTAAAAACAGGAACACCCCCGAGAATTGATGGTAGGAGTCTTGATTACAGTAAAATGGCAATTCAGGAAGGCGATCCCGAAATTGTGGGCTTTTCTTATTTGAAGACGATTAAGCCTAAACAACAAAAAAACTGCTGGATTACCTATACAAATCAAACAGTACACGATATTCTGGCCACAGGTTTTAGCAAAAGCCCAATGTTTCAGGGTAGAATTCAAGGACAAGGCCCAAGATATTGCCCAAGTATAGAAGACAAAATTACCCGTTTTGCCGAAAGAGACAGGCATCAACTTTTTATTGAGCCTGAAGGATGGAATACAGTTGAAATATATGTGAATGGTTTTTCGTCTTCACTTCCAGAAGAGGTTCAGCTTCAAGCACTTAGAAGCATTCAGGGATTTGAAAATTGTAAAATGTTTCGCCCTGGATATGCTATTGAATACGATTATTTTTTACCTACCCAACTTAAACATACGCTTGAAACAAAGCTTTTAAATAACTTATATTTTGCAGGGCAAATCAATGGTACTACAGGGTATGAGGAAGCAGCGTGCCAGGGATTAATGGCAGGAATAAATGCACATCAAAAAATAAATAATTTAGAGCCGGTGGTTTTAAAAAGAAACGAGGCGTACATAGGTGTTTTGATAGATGATTTAATAAATAAAGGTACGGATGAGCCATATCGAATGTTTACCAGCCGTGCAGAATACAGAACATTGTTAAGACAGGACAACGCAGACTTCCGGCTAACTGAAAAGAGCTACAGGCTGGGACTGGCTTCGCAAGAAAGGATGGAAAAAGTAAAAGCCAAGCAGGAAGAAGTCTCAAAAGTATCGGCATTACTCAATAATGCAGTTATCGAAGCCGATGATATTAATGAGATTTTAGCAGATTTAAACTCTGCACCATTGCTGCAAAGGCAAAAGGCATCTCAATTGCTGTTAAGACCAAACGTAGGAATAAATAATTTGATGGAAGCTAACTCGTTATTAAACAATGAGTTAGAAAAATACTCGCAAGAAGCTTTAGAACAGGTTGAAATACAGTTTAAGTATGATATTTATATTCAAAAAGAAAAAGAATTGGTTGACAAAATGAGTACTTTGGAAGAACAGGTTATACCTCAAAGCTTTAACTACAATAAAATTTCTTCTTTATCTAATGAGGCCCGGCAAAAATTTAATAAAATAAGACCTGAAACATTGGGCCAAGCAAGCCGGATTAGCGGTGTTAACCCAAGTGATGTACAAATATTAATGGTTTACATGGGGCGCTAATCACACTTTCCAAAATCAATCATATGAATTTGCATTTTCCCTCTGCAACAGATAAAAAAAAT
>JBKJLG010000070.1:0-11113 GCA_046596995.1 Chitinophagaceae bacterium | reverse complement strand
TTCAAATGCTTCACCAACTTCTTTTAATTGTCGGGGACTTTCTGGGCTACCCCAGTAAATGGTTGCGCCAATGCCTACTGCTCCCATGTTCCAGGCGCTTTTTATAGTACCAAACATTGTTTGATCAAATTTGTTTGGATAACTTAAAAACTCATTGTGATTTATCTTAACTATATAAGGAATTTTGTGTGCAAATTTTCTGCTTGTAATGCCTAACACACCATACGTGGAGGCAACGCCATTACAGCCGCCTTCAATCGCCAGCTTGATAATATTTTCAGGAACAAAATAAATTGGGTTTGGAGCAAAAGATGCACCGGCACTGTGTTCTATCCCCTGATCAACCGGGAAAATTGAGCAATGCCCTGTACCACCTAATCTGCCATTATCCAACAATGTTTGCATGCTTTGCATAACACGGTTGTTACGGTTACTATACGTCCAAATTTCATCAACATGGTCGGGTGAGGGTACGGTAATCTGCGATTTATTAATTGCAGAACAAGTGTGGTTGAGCAGGTAATCTGCTTTATCGCCTAAAATATCAATAATCTTTTTAGATGCCATCAGTATTCAGTTTAAGATGTTTGCAAACGTACAATTGAAAATGCAAAATGAAAAATGCAAAATTTTAAAATGTAAGTGATACTATATTTTGAATTGTTGAATCAGGCTTTTAAAATATTCTGGTGCCTGCAATAATCTGCTGCCATACCAGCTGAACATTTCGCCATCTGCTAAAATTATTTTTTTACCAGGCAAAAGCTTTTGTAATTCATCAACATGTTTTTGTTTAAAAGGATAAGGCTCTGTGGAGAGTAAAATAAGTTCACAACCTGCATCAGTAATTTGCTGTATTTCAATTTCAGGATAGCGCATTTTGTCTTCAAAAATATTTTGTAGCCCGCAATGCTTTATCATGTCGTTAATAAATGTATTACCGCCAACGGTCATGTAAGGATTTTTCCAAATAAGGTAACAAGTTTTTAGTTTGTACACTGCCTGTTCCTTAGGCAGGTTTGTCGCTTGTAGTTTAGAGAAATTCGTTTTAATTAGTGAAATTAGTGTTGAAGCTTCTTTTGTTTTGTGTGTTAATTCTCCAACATCGTGTATCATTAGCAAGGCATCCTGTAAATTGTTTACATCAGTTACCCAAACATTAAAATGTCTGGCGAGTTCTTCAACTTGTACTTTTTCATTTTCTTCTTTATTAGCAATGATAAGATCGGGCTGTAATTTTTTTATAAGATTGATATTGATATTTTTTGTACCCCCAATTTTGGTTTTTCCGGTGTGCCATTCTATTGGATGAACACAAAATTTTGTAATTCCAATAACTTCTTCCTGAAGTCCAAAATAAAAAAGCATTTCGGTTTGAGAAGGTACAAGAGAAATTATTTTTTTAGGAGGAGAGGCAAAATGTTTAACAGAAGTAACGATCATATAGTAAAAATAAAAAATCCCGCAATAGCGGGATTTACTTTTTTGAACCAACGCAAGCACTAACATGAGTTGGATTCTTTGGGACTTGAGCATGTCAGAGTTTTTTTACAACTCTTCCAGAAAACTGGTTTTGCATAGTCTTGGTGAGGGGTTTAATTCCCTTCGGGTTTTAGTTTTTTCATTGGATAATTGGTCGGTCGTTCATTGGATATTTCAGTTTTTTCACTTTACAGGATATTGGATATTGGTATTAAAAAAGTAAAAATTCTGTTCTATCCTTTCGGATTTTTTTGGTTGGATAATTGGATATTTCAAAAAACAAGAAGTTGACTGATATCGGATTCTTTTTGGTTTTTTAACGGATTTGGATAATTTAAATTCTGTTTTTCTTTTTGGATGTTTGGATATTTTCTGATCAATGTTTTAAATCAACATCAATCAACTTCTGAGACAAAGATAGTGGGGTGTATATTCCCCGGCAAGAGCGTTATTGCTCTTTATTTGGCGTATTGATTTTACTGTACAACAGCGTAAATAAACAAATTTACACTCGTAGAACTGCGAAAGCAGGAACGTAAAAATACGAGTCGGCATACTTTTTTATACTGGTAAAAACTTAAAAGGAACATTTACTGGTTTGGGAATTTAAAATTTATTAATAGGATGGGATAAACTCTGCAGCAAAAATGTGCGGCAATTCCTCTACAAATTGTTAGGATTGAAGAAAGTAAATTAGAATTTTATTAAATGCACTTTAAAACTATATAAAACGTTATTAATGTATCAGTATAAAATAACCTGTGTATCTTAAAGCAATATTTACCCGATTTTTAAAATATAACCCAATGAAGCATCTAATTATTTTGTTTATCAGTGTTAGCTTTTGTTACATGGCAAATGCGCAGGAGAGAAAATTACAATACGATGTTATGCGAAACGGTAAAATAATTGGCAACATTAATTTTGTAGAAATGGTTCAAGGGCAAAAGAAATTTATCAGCATGACATCTGACGTAAAGACAAAATATATTTTTTCTTTTACAGATAACACCACAGAAACGGCTGCATACGATGCTGGTGTTATGCTGTACTCTTCTTTTTATCAAAATCAGACAGGCTCTGCCATTGATAATAAAACAACGATAGCTGCCGGTAAATTTTATAAATTAACCGATGATGGAAAAACACAGATGTTAGAACTTGATCCCATACGCTATAATATGCTTCTCTTATACACTGATATGCCGGAGAATATTAATAAAGTTTATTCGGCTAATTTTCAAAAACATTTGGATATAAAAAAAATTGAAGAAAATAAATACAGGCTAACTATGCCCGATGGTAAACATAATTACTACACTTATAAAAATGGACTTTGCACAAAGGTTGAAATTGTAAGGAGTTTATTTACGTTGCAATTTGTGCTAAGGGAAAAGGCTGTTGCAATGAAATAATGTAGTTTTCTTTGGCCTTATCTATCCACATCCCAACAATTATTATAATGTTCCAAGAGAATCACTTTTTTTCTTCCAGTAAAGTTGTTCAATATATTAATGCCGCAGTAACTAAAAAAATTGACTTACAAATATTACCATCAAAATATCACTGTTATATTCATTTATAATTCGTTATAATTATCTTTGCTCATCTAACAAATTTTAAGCTTATTTATTATAATGCAAAGCGCCAAATCAAAATCAAAGTATAAATATCTTTTAATAGGGATACTAATTATACTGTTAACCGGGGTAGTAATTGTGTGGTATATTTTTACTGAGAAATTTATTGACACTGCCGAACACAAACCTGATTTTACCGTAAATGCCATGGATTTTATAAAAGAATTTCAGCAGAATGAAGATGCTGCCAATAAAAAATATATTGAAAAAATGGTTGCCATAAACGGAACGGTGTCAGAAATTGAATTAGCGGATACTTCAGTTAATATTAAATTTATCGATAGCACATCAGGAGATTATGTGATATTTGCTTTTCAACAGCAACACCTTAATGATGCAAAAACACTACAGCAAGGTAATCAGGTATCTATTAAAGGCTCCTGTAGTGGCGGAACTTACAGCGAAATACTCGGCATAAAATATATTAGCTTTAAAAGAGCAGCACTTAATAAATAAATCTTTTTTAAAAACAAAAAATCATAAATAAAATCACAATGAAAAAAACAATTTTAGCAGCAGCATTTATTTTATCAACATGTTTTGTATTTGCTCAAAAAAAAACAACCACATCAGCCATTATAAGTTTTGATGCTACAACCAGCATTGATGCCTTGCCAAAGGCTGAAAATAAAACAGCCATAGCTGCACTCGATTTAAAAAAAGGAGACGTAGCTTTTGAAGCAACCATAAAAAACTTTTCTTTCAGCAACCCCAAAATGCAGGAACATTTTAATAGTACCGGCTGGATGGATTCTGACAAATTTCCTACTGCAAGTTTTAAGGGTAAAATAAAAAATGCTGACGGAAATAAATTTCGTAAAAATGGTACTTACAATGCACAGGTGGAAGGTAACCTTACCATACACGGCATAACCAAACCTGTAAAAACAACAGCGATAATAACTACATCCGGAAAAAAAGTAAGTACTAAAACCGATTTTAAAATAAAGTTAGAAGATTATAAAATAAACGGTGGCGCCATTGCAGCAGGTAAAGTTGCTAAAGAACCTACCATTTCTGTTACTGCTGATTTTAAATAAATCATCTAAGCCCATCCCCACAAATCATTATTAAAAACGACAGACTTCACTAAAGCCCTTCCCGAAAGGAAGGGGAGCAAGTTCATTCATGCTTTATAACGTACCTAATAATATGTGAGCAACAATCTAAGTTCCGCCGTTGGGGGGAAGGGGGCTATTTCACCAGGCTCTGTATAATATCATACTTGGTTACAATGTGATAATTACCGCTATCATCTTTGCTTAATACTGCGCCGGTTTCTTTTGAAATTAAATTGCTAAGCCGTTCTACCGTAATATCGAAAGGTACTATTGGGTATGGTTTTTCCATTACGTCTTTTACCAGGTGATTTTTTATTTCAGGGTCAGACATTATCTTTTTAAATAATCCGCTTTCACTGAGTGAACCTACAATTCCTTCTCCGTTCATAACCGGAACATTCTCTATATCATATTTTTTCATCAGTTCAATAACTTCTGCAACCGTTTGTTCAGGAGCAATAGTTACCAATCGTTTAGCCCCACGTCCTCCAACAAGATCTTTAAATGTTTTTACATCTAAAAATCCTCTCTCCATCATCCACTGATCGTTGTAAACTTTACCAACATAGCGGCTACCATGATCACAGAATACAACGACCACTACATCATCTTTTTTAAAATCATTTTTCAACTGCATAATACCCTGCAAAGCGCTACCTGAACTATAGCCTACAAAAATTCCTTCTTCTTTAGATATGCGCCTTGCCATTACAGCGCCATCTTTATCATTCACCAATTCAAATTTATCAATCAAACTCATATCATAATTGGCCGGCACAAAATCTTCCCCTATGCCTTCGGTAATGTATGGATGTACTTCGGTCATATCTATCTCACCGGTTTCATGATATTTCTTTAATAAAGAACCATATACATCTATGGCTAAAATTTTTATGTCCGCATTTTTTTCTTTTAAAAATTTGGCTGTGCCGGTTATTGTTCCGCCGGTGCCGGTAGCAATTACAAGATGTGTGATTTTGCCTTCTGTTTGTGCCCAAATTTCAGGTCCTGTGCTTTCATAATGTGCAAGCCTGTTTGCAGGGTTATCATACTGGTTCATATGAAAAGAATTGGGAATTTCTTTCGC
This sequence comes from Chitinophagaceae bacterium, assembly GCA_046596995.1. Classification (GTDB taxonomy): domain Bacteria; phylum Bacteroidota; class Bacteroidia; order Chitinophagales; family Chitinophagaceae; genus Ginsengibacter. Next base: position 5,843 of record JBKJLG010000070.1, on the reverse strand, counting down.
CAATCTTGCGGCAACTGAATAATAACTGCGGGGATCATCGGGCTGAACATTGGTGGGGCAAATGATAACTTCTGCTCCTACAGCTTTTAAAATATCTGCTTTCTCTTTTGATTGTTTATCTGTGGTTACAAAAATGCATTTATATCCTTTTACGCATCCTGCCAGGGCCAACCCCATGCCTGTATTGCCGGATGTGCCTTCTATAATAATTCCTCCCGGTTTTAATTTACCTGATTTTTCGGCCTCTTCCACCATCTTAAGTGCCATGCGATCTTTAATAGAATTACCGGGATTAAAATATTCAACCTTAGCCAAAACCGTGCAGGGCAAATCTTTGGTAATCTTATTTAATTTAATAAGTGGAGTGTTGCCTATTGTTTGGAGGATGCTGTTGAGCCACATAAAAATATTTGCGGCAAAGGTAGATAAAAGTGATATAGTAGAAAAGGTGGCTTTAAAAATAAAAGGCTAGTAATGATATTTAAGCTGCAATACAATTATTTTATCCTTTTCAATTCTATATACCAGCCTGTGTTCTTGCGTAAGTCTCCTGCTCCACAATCCACTTAAATTATGTTTCAATGCTTCTGGTTTTCCTATTCCAGAAGTTGGAGTTAGCTTAATATTCTCAATAATTTTTTTTATTCTCTTTTGAATTATTTTATCCCCTGAATTTTTCCAGTATAAAAGGTCTTCTAAGGCTTCATCGGTATAAACTATTTCCATAATTTATCTAAATCCACAGACTGAAATTTGTTAGTGTTAGCACTTTTTATGCTTTTGCCAAGTCGTATTTTGTTTGCTTCTGAAGCAAGCAGGTATTTAGTTTCATCCATATCTTTTGAAAGGATTGATTTAACAGCCTTAAGCGTGTTAATATTATTAGTATTAAATAGTAATCTTACAATTTCTAATTTTTCTGTCTGGGTATTCATATTTCAAATTTATTTAAAAACCGCAACACTCAAAAATAAGAATTGATAAAAAGGAAGAACAAACTCTTCCTTTTAAAAAATATTACCAAGATATTTCTTATCTGATTTTAGTGGTTTTAAAAAACAACATTAATATGCTGCCAATAACAATCATGTACAATCCTATGCCTATGTTACTCATAATAGTTTTTACATCATTACCCATAAAACCAAAGCTTGAACTTTTTTGAGAAATGCCCAATGCAAATAACAGTAAAAGTAAAAGAGGCAATATTTTAAAAATGGTGATTAACAATTTTGGCAAGGCTCCTGTTAAACCCTGTAAAATAATAATAGCAGCGCATACAGGAAAAATAAGGTACATATAAAGCGGAGGGTTATCGGGTGCAAGGTCAGATACTAAATAATAAAAACTGGCTTCTGTTGTACTTACATAAGGCAGAAAAAATCCTACAAGGGTAAGTACTGCTCCCCAAAATCCGGCATTTTTATAAAATTCATTTTGGGGGACGGCGGTGTAAGGTGTGGTGCTGCTGATATTCACCGGTTGCCTGAAGACAGGTGGAGGCGTTGCCACGTTTGGCTTTTCAGGGTTTAGCAATGGAGATGGTGTTGCCAGGTTTGGATTTTCTGGGTTTATGACCGGCGTTGGCGTGCCGCAAAAAGTGCAGAACTTGCTGGCATCAGGTATTCCCTTGCCGCAATTTGAACAATATATCATAAGGCTTGTTTTAGTTTATCAGCTAAATATAAAAGTTTTTATCAAAAAAATGCATCAATATTTTTGCAGGATTATTTACTTAGCACTTCAATCGCTTTTTTTATCATCGGGTCATTTACATTGGTAACTTCAAAATAACCTTCCATGCGCCATATCTGCCTTGCAGCTGCAGCTTTAATTAGCGGTAGTAAAATATTTTTTTCGGCACCTGTGCCACTTAATTTTACTGAATCATTTGCGGCAAATAATTTAAAATTATTCCATGTAGCATCGTCTATTGTGTAATTTTTGACAAAATCATTTGGCGTTGCATAGCCTAAAAATGTATTTTTATTAGCAACATAATTTCTATAAACAAAATTGTTGATGGTGCCTTTTGTATAAAGCTTACTAAGGTTATTATTATATCCGCTTGTATCAACGCTTACAAAAATATCGGGTGTAATTCCTCCTCCGCTATAAACGGTTTTTCCTCCATTTGTTTTAAATATTTTTCCATTTTTGTGTTTTATTGAATCCATGTGCATCAATTCTCCATCAGCATAACGGTCATTCAAATCCTGTTTATAAATTTTTAATCCCTGACTGTAAGATTTTTGAATACTTCGTCCGAGTGGCGTATAATACCTTGCCACAGTTAAACGCAAGCCGCTGCCATCACTTAACTCATACTGCTCCTGCACAAGTCCTTTCCCAAAAGTTCTTCGCCCAATAATTGTAGCCCTGTCCCAATCCTGCAAAGCCCCCATTAATATTTCGCTGGCAGAGGCTGAGCCTTCATTTGCCAGTACAACCACTTTTCCTTTTTCAAATATGCCATCTTTTTGGCAACGATATTCTTTTTTAGCGGTGTGCTCACCTTCCGTGTAAGTTATCAATTTGTTTTTATCAAGAAATTCGTCTGCAATATTTGTTGCCTCGGTTAAAATACCGCCGCCATTGTCTCTCAGGTCAAGTACCAGATTTTGCATTCCTTCTTTTTGCAACTGTAATGTTGCATCCATAAATTCTCGATACGTAGTTTCTGAAAATTTATTAAGCCTTACATAGCCAATATTTTTTGTAAGCATGTAAGCGGCATCAAGGCTCTTGAGCGGTATCATACCACGTTCAATAGTTATTCTTTTCTGCTCTTTATTTCTTAAAACCGTTACTGTTACATTTGTTCCTCCTTTGCCTCTTAAAAAAGATCTTATTTTATCTCCGGTTATTTTTTTGCCCGCCACAAGTGAATCACCCACTTTTATAAATTGATCGCCGGCCAGCAAACCTGCTTTATAAGATGGTCCGTCTTTAATTACATGAATAATGTTTATTGTATCATCATAAATATTAAACTCCACGCCAATACCCGAGAAGCCACCCTGCAGATCTTCCTTTGCCTGTTGCAGGTCTGCTGCCGGAAGTAAAATAGTGTGAGGATCAAGCTGGGCAAGTATCGCATGTATGGCTGCATCTTTTAGTGAATCTAAATTTTTATCATCAACATATTTATTTTCAATAAGATCAATAACCTCCTGCACCGGTCTTCTTTTTTCTGTGGCAAAAATTCCGGTTTCAGGCATTTTTGTTTTAATGGTAAAGCCTATCCACATCCCTAAAATCATTACAATACTAAAAAGCAATGGCTGCCAAACTTGTAGTTTCTTATTCTTCATACTATCTTTAATTGAGCTAATTTTATTCGTGAAACTTGCTCTGTTTTTACAGAGCATAGTGGAACAATCCCGCCTTTTTGCGGAAGATATAAAACTCAGGTTAGCTTCGCAAAGTAAAAGTTTACCTTTATGTTTTATATCTGTGATTTTTTGCAAATTTCCTTAAATAAAACGGGATAAACTATGCCAGTTATAAAATTGATAGCAGACAGCGGATCTACCAAAACCGAGTGGTGCTTTTTGAATGGCAATAAAAAAACAATTTTTATCACTGCAGGTATGAGCCCTTATTTTATTAACGGTGAACAAATGCAGGAAATTTTGAAAAAAGATGTTTTGCCAAAAACAAAAAAAATACAGGTTGATGAAATATTCTTTTACGGTACAGGGTGCAGCAATCCTGATAATGTAAAGATTGTAAAAAAGGCATTAAAAAATATTTTTCCGCAGTCAGCTGTAACAATTGATCATGATTTGCTGGCGGCAGCAAAAGCATTATGCGGTAACCAGAAAGGCATTGCCTGCATATTAGGGACGGGGTCAAACTCTTGCTATTACAATGGAAAAAAAATAATTAAAAATAGCCCAGGTCTGGGTTATGTTTTAGGCGACGAAGGCAGTGGAGCATATCTTGGTAAAAAAGTTTTGCAATATTATTTATACAATACTTTTGATGCTGATCTGCGGTCAAGATTTGATGCCGCATTTGTTACGAACAGCACAGAAATTTTAAATGCAGTTTATAAGCAGCCGTTACCCAACCGCTACCTGGCATCTTTTGCTATTTTTTTAGCAGAGAACCGTGGGCATTATATGGTAGAAAATATTATTGAAGATGGTTTAAATGATTTCTTTTTTAACCATGTTTATAAATACAAAGAAAGCTGGACACTGCCTGTAAATTTTGTAGGCAGCATTGCCTTTGGTTTTAAAGACGTAGTTATGCAACTTTGCCAGGAGTACCAGTTGGAATGCGGCAAAATAATTAAAAACCCCATGCAGGGATTAATTGAATATCACACCGATAAATAAGCCCTAAAAAGTAATTCAGTAATTTTGCAGCTGTAAATATTTTTTCATTAATTGCTGCATTTTATGTTTGAAAGAGTTACTGAACAGCCCTCGCATTACCGTCATTTGGAGAAAATGTCAGTACACGAAATACTTACCAATATTAATAAGGAAGATAAGATTGTACCCGAAGCTATTGAAAAAATAATTCCGCAAATTGAAGAACTTGTTAATGCAATTGCTGATAAAATGCTGATGGGTGGAAGATTATTTTACATAGGAGCAGGTACCAGCGGCAGGTTGGGAATTGTAGATGCAAGCGAATGTCCGCCCACTTATGGCGTGCCTTATGGTCTGGTAATCGGTATAATTGCCGGGGGTAACAAAGCCATTACCGAAGCTGTTGAATTTGCTGAAGATGATGCAGAGCAAGGCTGGAAAGATTTGAAATATCATTACATAACTGATAAAGATGTGGTTATTGGTATTGCTGCAAGCGGCACAACACCTTATGTTATCGGTGCTTTGCAAAAATGCCGGGAAAATAATATTATCACCGGCAGCATTTCATGCAATTTAAATTCTCCCGTTAGCGCCGAGGCAGATTACCCCATTGAAGTTGTTGTAGGTCCTGAATTTGTAACCGGCAGCACAAGAATGAAAAGTGGAACAGCCCAAAAGCTGGTTTTAAATATGATATCAACCGCAGTAATGATACAGCTTGGCAGAGTGGAAGATAATAAGATGGTTAATATGCAACTGACAAACGATAAGCTTGTTGACCGTGGGGTAAAAATGCTAATGGAAAAAGCTGGCATACAAGATTACGATACTGCAAAAAAATTATTGCTTACGCATGGAACTGTAAAAGCAACTATTGAAAACTATAGAAAATAACTTTTTCTTTTACCGGGCTATTGGATGAAACCTAAGCCTTCCGCAGTCATGTACAGGATTAAAGTTACTGATGCAAATAAAAAATCTTTTTTTTCTGATAAGATTGTAATGCAATAATCTTGTTGATTAATGACGATTGTTGCTATAACAAAGCAGTTTCTTAATTGAGCAGCCTTGTTATTTATGGTATTTTATCTGCATAAATAAATTTTTTAATAGGCTACAATTTATAAGTTTGTACTTAATTATTGTTAACCTAAACCATTACAATTTTTTTTGCAAGATATAGAGCCATTCGATAGCTGGAGATATTTATACACCTCAGAAGAAGATGAACGTTCACCTTTTTTTGGAAGGGAATATAGTGAGTTTGAATTTACTCAAACAGTTTACAATTATTACATCCATCCGCAGTGGGATGAGTTTGGCAGCACAACACTATACATAAAAATTTTAATGGCCGATTACTCCTCAGGCTATGCAATAATTGAAATGTTGGGCGAGTGGAATGATGCTATATACAATGATATTATGACATTGAAACGGGATGTTATTGATATTTTATTAAGAGAAGGCATTACCAAATATATTTTGATAGCAGAAAATGTTTTAAATTTTCAC
>JBKJLG010000300.1:0-6641 GCA_046596995.1 Chitinophagaceae bacterium | reverse complement strand
AGCGATCTTATTATTGCTATCCGCTGTTGCTCGCCATAGCTACAGGTTTTAGCCAGGCTGTTGAGTTTAGAATCAATACCTAAACGCATTGCCATTTCATCAATTTTTTGTGGAGGATGATAAGGATCCAGTTGCCTTTTGAGTTCCAGGTTTTGTTTAACGGTTTGGTCAGCGAACAACCGCAAATCTTGAAAAACAACGCTGATGTTTTGTTTTCGAAAAGAAGAAAATTGCTCAAGCGATAGATTTCTGATATTCTCTTTACCTAAAAAAATATCGCCTGAGTAATCTTTTCTTAATCCATAAATAAAATGAATTAAAGATGTTTTGCCGCTGCCGGATGGCGCAATAATGTGTACATGCTCAGCCTTGCTAAATACAATTTCCTTATTCCAAATTTCTGAGCCATCAATCTTATCTTTTTCAAAATAAGATGGAAAGACCTTTTGTAGGTGTATTTGCATGGCAGCACTTATATTAACTGCTTAATAACTTTGTTTGCTAACCGCTGAATCAATCATATTTTGAATCGAAGAATCTGACCAGCCCTTATAATTCTTTTTCTTTTCTTTTTCTAAAGCAGCCATTTCATCTGCAAATTTATTAAGCTGCTTTAAGCTGTTGGTTTTATCATCTACCAGGTTCACTTCAAAAGTGCTAACCAATCCGCCATCTTTAAATTCACCGCCGTAGAGATAAATATTATTCCAAAAAGAAAGGTTTTTTGCAAAGCTGATTTTTTCAATACTGTCTTTTACATTTACCTGTGTAGCTTTTAAAATATTTTGCAGATCAACAAACAATCCGAAAGGATGATCTTTTAATTTGGCAAGAAAAGCATGATCTGTTTCTTTTGCAATAAAATAATTATTAAGCACATCTTGCTTGTTACTAACAACAAACATTTTATCATCAGATTTTTTAAAAACATCTTTCATAGCCGTGTCGGATCCCATTTTTTTACCTGCATTCATCAGTTTATTAAAAGCGTCTTTATCTCCGATCGTTGTTGTAAATAAAAACGATCCTTCACTCATTATGTTTTTTACGCCTTCATCTGCTTTCATGCCATACGCAGTATCTTTTTGTGGGTTTTCGTTTAATTTAAGATCAGTTAAAGCAAACATCATATCGCCTTTCAGACCTTTTGCAAAATCATCTAAAGTTATTCCCTGCTGTGCCAACATAAGATTAATAAAGCCATCAAGGCCGGTAAGCTTTATCATTTCAATAAAGCTTTCAGGGCGAAAGTGTACATTAAAAACCATAGCAACATCTTTGGAAGAAATTTTCTTTAAAAGATCGCTATTCATTTTTCCATCAGAGTTCTTTTTCAGAATATCTGTAAGCTCTTTACCTGCATAAAATTTATTTTTACCGGTCATTTTGCCATCATCAAAACTTACCGTCATGGTTGAAATGTTGCCATCCAAAAATTTATCAAGTTTTAGCATTCCCATCATTCCCATGGCTTCATTACCGCTGGCTAGTTCTTTTGCGTTCATCCAAAAATGCACTTCTCCATCTTCTTTTAGCAGGTCACCAAATTTTTCATTGCTGGCCAAACTGCTGTCTTCTTTTAAAGAAAAAAGTTTTTTAGCATAAGCTGCAAGCTGATCTTTTTTACTCGCGAGAGGTATGGTTTTTTGTGTAGAGTCTCCAAATAAATTCAGTGAATCAAATTTGGGTTTTTCAGTGGAGGTTACAAAGGCAAAATTTTTGTCATTCCAGGCAAGTGCTCCTTTTTCTGATGCTGAAACATTCAGTTCTCCATCTTTTGTGGCAATAATTCCGGGGTGTGCGTTCTTTATAAAATCAGCGAACACCTTGCTGTCTTTAATGCTGCCTTCAATTACAAATTGCCCGTCTGCCATGGGTTTGGTTAAAAACATAATGATGTCTTCACTAAGATCAATCCCTGTTTTTTTAGGATCTCCTATAAATACTTTTGCAGATGAATGTGAAGTGTCAGCCATCAGCTCTTTAAACCAATTGCTTTGCTTTATCTCATCCCAACTAAGTTTTGAGGTTAATGATTTTGTATTAATGTCAATAACAATTCCAGCATCTTGCGGAATCATTTTGCCCTGGCTGTTTTTTTTACTGCACGAGGTAATAATTGTTGCAACTAAAAATATTGCAAGTAGTAATTTAAAAGTTTTCATATATTTTATTTGTCAGTTTTGTATTTATTCTTAAAATGTAATTAAGTAACCTTTTGTTTATTCATAAAGAAATCAGAAAGATCTGAAATATCAACAGTTACCTGCTCATTTTTTGCAAGGTCTTTAATCATGCAGTTTTTATTTTCTACTTCCTGGCTGCCGATAATTATCGCATATCTTATATTTTTTTTACCGGCATATTTAAACTGTTTATCAATCTTGACGGGCTCGTGATAAAGTTCGCAACTTATACCCTTGCCTCTTAACTTTTGCATTTGTGTAAAGGCAAATTTACTCTCAATCACACCCATATTAAAAAATATGGCTGTTGTTCCATTTACTAAATCTTCCGGAAAAATATTCAGTTCTTCCATTACATCATAAATCCTGTCAACACCAAAACTAATCCCTACCCCCGGCATATTGGGTACACCAAATAATCCGGTAAGGTCATCATATCTTCCGCCGCCGCCAATACTTCCCATTTGCACATCCGGTGCTTTTACTTCGTAGATGATACCTGTATAATAATTTAATCCACGTGCAAGTGTTGGGTCAATCGTAATATTTTTACCAGGCAAATAATCGTGGATAAATACAAGTTCTTCAAGTCCTTTTTTTGCAGATGAGTTATTTGAAAACAATGCTTTTAATTTTTCAATTTTTTCTGCATTACTACCGGTGATGTTTAAATAGTTTTCAATTATTTTAATTTGTTCTTCATTTAAATTTTTCCCGGATAATTCTTCTTTTACTTTATCAATTCCAATTTTATCAAGCTTATCGATGGCAATGGTTATATCAGGAAATTTTTCTATCCCTCCGCAAATTTCTGCAAGGGCAGCTAAAAGCTTACGGTTGTTTATTTTTACATCAACATTAATTTTTAGCCTGCAGAAAACCTCAATATAAATTAGCGCTAACTCTGCATCATTTATTAATGAGTAACTGCCTGCAACATCGGCATCGCATTGGTAAAACTCCCGATAGCGCCCTTTTTGAGGACGATCGGCACGCCAAACCGGCTGCATTTGATACCGTTTGTACGGAAAAGTTAAGTGCCCGTAATTCATGGCAACATACCTGGCAAAAGGAATGGTAAGATCGTAACGCAGAGCTCTTTCAGTAATTCCTTTTACGATTTTTCCGCTGAGTACTTTCTCAAAATCCTTTTTTGCCTGATCTTGTTTTTGCGGATTGTCTAAACCGTTATTTAATATTTTAAAAATTAATTTATCACCCTCTTCTCCATATTTTCCGGTAAGGGTTTCCAGGTTTTCAAGTGAGGGAGTTTCCAGTGGCTCAAAGCCATACAATTCAAATACAGTGCGTATGGTTTGTAAAATATAATTGCGTTTGCGTAATATATCTGCCGAAAAATCACGTGTGCCCTGCGGTAAAGATGGTTTCATTTTATATCTGCCGGTTGTTAACTGCAAAAACAAAGGTAATTGACTGCAAGCATTTATTTTTTTCTGTATGGAAACAAATTCAGTGTTGCATCTTAAGTATAACCGGCGCCGGTATTTTGAGCATCCATCTTAACCAGGAAGATCATACGCTTCCGTAAATAAAAAATTTATGAACTCAAATACCATTCTGCAAAGCAATTTACTTGATATTATTTTTGAAAACCGGAACAAAGATTATGGGGCTTATACATTGCGGCGGGATTATAATAGCCGTTTATTAAAATCTTTGTTCGCAATGCTTTTCACTACAATCGTTCTGGCTGTTTGGTTATCTCTGCATCCGGTTACACCCATTTTAAATCCTGGTGCAACAATTTTTTTTTCAGATACGCTTGTGGTGTCCACTGCAAAACAGTCTGATAAACCTCGTGCTGCCAAAGCTAAAATGCAGTCAACAGCAAAAAACAACCCCCCGGTACTTGTAAAAAATATTCTTGCAGACAAAAAGATAAGTGATGAGCCGGTAGTCTCTACTCATTCAACAGGTGATGCAATTGGCATTTTTCCTTTTGAAACTGCGGGTGATAATATTAATGCCGGAACGGTTACTGAACCCAAAGAAATTGAAGTAATAAAAACAAGTGTAAATAAAACTGAACCCCGGGCAACTGCAGATGTTATGCCTCAATATCCGGGAGGTATAAAGGAACTGATCAGGTACCTAAAAAAGAATTTGGTTGCGCCAAAAGATATTGATGAAGGCGAAGAAATTGATGTAAAAATAAAATTTGTAGTAAGCTACGATGGAAGCCTTGCCGGGTTTAATATAATACAATCAGGTGGTAATGTTTTTGATGATGAGGTTATACGGGTTATTAAAAAAATGCCTAAATGGATACCGGGCAAAACTCAGGGAGAAAATGTATCTGTTTATTATGTTATTCCGGTTAAGTTTAATTCGGCTCAATGACTTAAATCGTTAATCATCTGTTTTTTTTGCCAATCAGGTATGGAAATTATTTATCTTCCCATCTTGATTTATAAAATAATGAGCATGGAAACAAATGATTTTAAAAAAAATGCTGACTCCAATGAAAGGAGATACATCTTAAGAAGAAAAATAATGGATTTTGGTATGGGATTTATTTATACTGCTATAGCAGTTGTTATATTTTTTTCGAAGGAGCTTAAACTTAATAATGATTTTGCTGAAAGCTTGTGGGGTAAATTTTTTGCAGGATTAATTTTATTATATGGAATTTGGAGATTTTTTAGGGCAATAAAACAAGATTATTTAAAAGAGAGATGAAAAACATAAAATTATTTTGGCTGCAACGGCTGCTTGCGATTATCGTTTTATTATCTGCAATATTCAGTTGTAACGGGCCAAACCAGCGCTCAGATACAGATACTCCGGAAAAAGGAACTATTTATATAAGTGTAGATGAATCTTTTAAACCTGTGATTGATTCTCAGATACAGGTTTTTGAAGCATTGTTTCCCGGAGCAAAAGTTGTTGCCAGTTATAAACCCGAAGCAGAATGCTTTAAAGATCTTGCTAAGGATAGTACCAGAATGATTATTGTAACAAGAGGATTAAACGAAATGGAAGAAAAATTTTATAAAGATTCCTTAAAGTACACCCCAACATGGAGTAAAGTTGCAAACGATGCAATAAGCTTAATCGTAAATAACAAGTCAAAAGATACAGTGATTACAATGGCAAAATTAAAAGGGATATTAGACGGTACAACTGCAGATAAAGAAATTGCTGTGTTCGACGGACTAAGCGCCACCAGCACTGTAAGGTATGCAGTTGATTCAATTTTAAAAGGAAAGCCATTTGATCCCAAAAAAGTTTTCGCTGCAAAAAACAGTCAGGGTGTTATAAATTTTGTTGCTGAAAATACAAATGCAATAGGCTTTGTGGGCGTAAGCTGGATCGGTAATAAAGAAGACAAAACACAACTTAGTTTTTTAAAAAAAGTTAAAATAGTTGAGGTAGAATGTTTGAGTTGTGAAAACAAGCCTTATGTAAAACCTGTACAGGCAAACATCATGCTTAAACGTTACCCGTTGGTACGTGGTTTGTATTATATACTTAAAGAAAATTATGACGGACTTGGTAGTGGCTTTGCAAATTTTATGGAATACGAAAAAGGACAACTCATATTTAGCAGAGCATATTTAGGACCAGCTAAAATGAATTTTAGTGTTCGATCAGCAACAATGAATTAAAAAATAAAAATTAGATAAAAACTATACACATGCGAAAGATCAAGATCATCAGTTTGTTGGCAAGCTTACTTATTACAGTAAATATTTTTGCACAAACACTGGACGAAGGAAAGCGTTTTTTGTATTATGAAAAATACAACAGCGCTAAAGATGTATTTAATAAACTGGTAAATGCAAATCCGGCAAATACAGATGCAGCTTATTGGCTGGGCCAGGCTTATTTGGGTATGGATGATATTGCCTCAGCAAAAGCATTGTACCAGAGAACATTGGCATCCAATCCTAATGCTGCTTTGCTGTTGGTAGGTATGGGACATATTGAATTGCTGGAAAATAAAACAAACGATGCCCGTAACCGTTTTGAAACTGCTATCAGCCTTACAAAAGCAAAAGATGCCAATGTGCTTAATGCAATTGGTAAAGCCAATGTAGATGCCAAAGCCGGTGATGCAGTTTATGCTATTGAAAAATTAAAGTTAGCAGCCGAAAGGGATAAAAAAAATGCTGATATACCTGCAAATCTTGGCGATGCATATCGTAAATTAACTGATGGGTCAAACGCCCAATTGGCATATCAGGATGCGCTGGCCATAAATCCAAATTATTCACGGGCTAGCTTTATGATTGGTAGAATTTACCAAACACAAGGTTTTTCTCAAGAGCCTATTTACATCAAATATTTTAATGATGCAATTGCAAAAGATGCTAATTATGCTCCGGTATATTCATGGTTGGCTGAATATTATTATAGAAGAGACATTAATAAAGCCAGAGAGTATTTGGATAAATATGTTGTGTTGGCAGATGCTGATTCAAAAAATTGTTA
>JBKJLG010000238.1:0-4369 GCA_046596995.1 Chitinophagaceae bacterium | reverse complement strand
AAAATACGGGCTGGCAACCATGTGTGTAGGCGTAGGGCAGGGCGCAGCAATTGTTTATGAGAATGTTAGTTTGTAATTTACATTGCACTAAACTTAAGTTGCAATGAGGATTATTTTTTTGCTATTTTTTTTATTTTTTACCTGCAAATGTTTTTCACAGCAAACAGAATTGATCGTTCAAACCGGCAATCCCGGAAGTGTGTACAGTGTTGATATTTCTTCTGATCTTAAATTTATAGCAAGTGCCTGCAGCGATGGCATGGTAAGATTATTTGATTTTAAAACCGGATTTCAATTGCACATGCTAAGGGGGCATACAAGAGAAGCGGTGAGTTCACATTTTAGCAAAAACGGAAAATATCTTGTAAGCTCAGGCGGCTACCAGCATATTCTTTGGGATGCTACCTCGGGCAAAAAAATAATGACTGTAGAGCAGGAGAGCCAGCAGGTCAGCACTTCAGTAATTTCTGCCGATGAGCAATATTTTTATGGTGATTGGGAAGGCGGACAGATAATACAGATACCCTTTGCTGCTATGTTTCGTACAGATAACGAAAATGCAATAAGGGAAGATTCAAGTATTTGGTTTGATAATACGATTGAGAGTAAAATTTTTGAAGGACACAAAGCTCCTGTAAAACTTTTGGCGGTTTCTCATAATAGTAAATATCTCGTTTCTGCAGACGTTGATAGTATTATCATTCTCAGGGACGCAGTTTCCGGAAATATATTACATACCATCAACCCGGGAAAGAACAGTACTGCAATTACATTTTCTGCATCAGATAAAGAGCTTGTTGTATTGAATGATGATCAGGATAAAAGTGGTATAACTTTTTATGATGTTGCCTCAGGTAAAGTTAAAAGATTTATTAAGGATAAAACAGACAAGAGCCAGGTAGTGGTTTGCACACCCGACGGAAAATATTTTGCTGTAGGCTATCTTTTAAATACAATTAAATTATATGATTATGTTTCGGGTAAATTAATTAAAACTTTTGCGGGACACACTTCGTGGATCAATTCACTTGCATCAGATGCTTCCTCAAACTATTTAGTAAGTGCCGGTGAAGATAAGGCGATAAAATTATGGGATATTCAAAACGGAACTATTGTATCTTCTATAGCAAAAAATATTCAGGAGATAAACAGGGTTTCTTTTGATGATGAGCACAAATTGATTGCCATTGAAACTGAGGAAAATTATCAAAATAAAATAAGAATATGGAACCTGGAAAAAGGAAATGGGTTCTCACAGATATTTAGTATAAAATGGCTTTCCAATCTTGGTTATTCTTTAAAAATGAATAACAGCGGTACAAAAGTTATGGCAAACGGAGATTCGGGAATTTATGTTTGGGACCCTGTTATTGCAAAACTGCTGGATCATATCAGCACTAAAAAACCTGGTAAAGCAGCAATGCATAATAATTTAATTGCCTTTGAAGATTTTATTACCGGATTAAACCTTTATGATCTTACCACAAAAAAAATCACAATTTTAGATAGTATCCATAAGAAAACTATTTCTTCAATTGATTTTAGTTCAGATGGGAGTTTATTGTCTGTTGCAGAAATAGGCCCCAATACTGAGATATGGGATATCAAAACAAAAAAACTTTTATATACACTAAATTATACCGACCCTGATAATACCGATGATGAAGCAGATAAAAAATTTTTTGGCGACAATGCCTGGGTGTACGATGCAAAGTTTAGCCCTGATAATAAATTGTTGGCAACCGCAACACGTACACCTGACCCGATTGTAAGCGGGAGCAATATCAATATATGGGATGCGGTTACCGGCAAATATTTAAAAGGGGTTGTTGCCGGAGGCTTTCCTATACAATCATTAAACTGGTCGCCGGATGGAAAAAAAATAGTTATTGGTACCAATGGAAGAGAACTAGCCGTTTGGGATGTTGCAGCTATATTAAACCGCCAAAATTCGCAGCAACCTGATGCTGATACTACTATTGACAATGATTACACCATTATGTCTGCAGCTTACACTAAAGATGCAAAATGGCTGATAACAGGAGGAATTGATGGCAAACTAATTATCCGTGATGCAAAAACATTATCCTTGATAGCCACTATTGTTGTTATTGACAGTGTTAATTATGTAATTGCAACACCTGATAATTATTATGCGGCATCAAAAAATGCGGTTACATCAATTGCATTTAAGCAGGGCAATAAAATATTTCCTTTTCAGCAGTTTGATCTTCAATATAATCGTCCGGATATTGTAATGGAAAGACTTGGAATAGCTTCGCCGGATCTGATTAAGGGATATAAGAGCGCTTATCTAAAAAGGTTAAAAAAAGTTGGTTTTACTGAGGAAATGTTTAATAAAGATTTTCATTTACCGGAGATAAAAATTGCCGGCAAATTGCCGTTTACTACTATCGCTAAAGAAGTAGTTGTTCAGCTACATGCAACGGACACAAAATATAATTTAGACAGGCTTGAAATTCTTAACAATGGGGTACCGCTATATGGAAAATCAGGAATATCGCTGAGAGATAAAAAAGTTCGTTCAGCAAAAAATACTATTAATGTGCAATTAACTCCTGGTAAAAATAAAATTGAAGCCCTGGTATTAAATGACAAAGGGGTAGAAAGTCTTCGGGAAATATTTTACATCAATTATAATCCCCCGGCAATGGTGCCTTCTAAAATGTATTTTATTGGCATTGGGGTAAACAGGTATAAAGATAGCAGCATGAATTTAAAATATGCGGCTAAAGACATACGTGACCTCGCCACAATTTTTGCTGCTAAATATCCCGGTAGCTCTATTGATACATTTATAAATGAAGCAGCAACCGCAGAAAATATTCTTGCTGTAAAACAAAAACTATTAAAAACAAGTCCAAACGATAAGGTAGTTATTAGTGCTAGCGGGCATGGCGTACTTGATAAAAAATTAAATTTTTATTTTGCTACACACAATATGGATTTTAAAAACCCTGCCAGCAAAGGTTTATTATATGATGATTTTGAGGATTTACTTGATGCTATTCCTGCTTTAAAAAAAATATTATTGTTGGATGCCTGTCACAGCGGGGAAGTTGACAGAGAAGAAAAAGTTATTCTAAGAGATTCGTTAGCATCAAATTTAAAAATATTTGCTACCAAAGGCGCAGGCGAACAGGAAACAGCAGGAATAGGATTGCAAAATACATTTGAATTGATGAAAGAATTATTTTCTGACCTGAGCAAAGGCAATGGTGCTGTGGTTATAAGCGCCGCCGGTGGCTTTGAGTTTGCCCTTGAGGGCGATAAATATAACAACGGTGTTTTTACCTATTGTATAAAGCAAGCAATGGAGCTGGCAAAGCCATTAACAGTTTATCAGCTTAAAGATTATGTAAGCCGCCAGGTAGAAAAGTTAACCAGTGGAAAGCAGCGCCCAACTTCAAGAAAAGAAAATATGGAATTTGACTGGAGCTTTTAGTTTAAACTATTTTATACAATTCTTTTTTTATTAACCGATAATTGGTAAAAATTGAAAGGATCAGCAATAGCAATCCTACAACAAAAACACTCCAGTGTAAAAAATAAGAAAGATCATCCCTCTCTACAAAAGAAATTTTTACAAAAAGAAAATGCATTACAGAAGTTATGATAATAGCAATAACTACAACCGAAATATAAACAGGTATCCAGTTTTTTGCAACGGTTTTACTAAGCCAGCCGGGTGAGTAACCCAATGTTAACAACAGTTGCAGGTTATCTTTACTCTTTGCAATCATTAATTGTAAATAAAAAGAAAATAATACCAGAGCAAGGATTATTACAAGAATACCAAAAGCCCCCAAAGCGCTTACTATGTTTTGCAATATTTTTTTTACCCTTCCAAATTTTGTTTTGTCTTTATTAAGATGATAGCCTTTTTTTTCAATGTACTCAAGCAACTGCGGGTTATTGGCATCTTTGGTTTTTAAATAAATTCTGGAAGGATCAACTTTGGTAACACCTCCAAAATTTAAATTGCTGTATTCCATAAAAGCTTTAGGCACCAGCACAGAATTTATCCTGTCAGACAAGGCAACAATGTTTCCTTTAAAAGTTTGCACTCCTGTGTTACCATAAATTTCTAAAATAATATTTACAGATGAAACAGTTTTGCCAGATAGCTGGGGCAGATCCTGAGCAGGAGCAAACACATTGTAAATCTCTAAAAAATCAGAAGAAAAAATAATAGGAACAACATTTTGTCCCAGCTGCCAGGTAAAAGATGGGGGCACAGTATCAATAAAATCATTGTCAATACTTTCTAAAAAAAGATCAGTGCTAAAAGGCACAATTGTGCCGGCGCTGGCCTTTGCCCTAAACTGGTTGGATATTAATGGAGAGA
>JBKJLG010000147.1:0-3742 GCA_046596995.1 Chitinophagaceae bacterium | reverse complement strand
CAGCAAATCTCCTTTTGATAAACTGCTGGATGCATTTACCCAATTACTCACATATACCAGCGGAGATGTTGCAGAAGCTTTGAGCTGGCTAACCGAATTAGACAAACAATATGACCTTACCAATGCAGAATATGGCATTGGCGATTTTATTGAAGACCTCAAAGAGAAAGGATATATTGATGAGAACAAACAAAACGGTGAAATAAAAATTACGCCTAAAACAGAACAGGGAATAAGAAAAAAAAGTCTGGAAGAAATTTTTGGCAAGCTTAAAAAAACAAAGCAAGGCAATCATAATACATTTAAGCCTGGCGGCGGAGATGAGGTCAATCCTGAAACAAGATCATTTCAATTTGGCGATTCGCTGGAGCAGATAGATTTTACAGCCTCCATTCGCAATGCACAAATAAATCATGGCATAGATAGTTTTAAAATGCATGAAGATGATCTGGAAATAAGAGAAACAGATTTTAAAGCACAGACATCTACAGTATTAATGATTGATATTTCTCATTCCATGATTTTGTATGGAGAGGACAGGATAACGCCGGCGAAAAAAGTTGCCATGGCTTTAAGTGAACTGATCACCACCAAATACCCAAAAGATACTTTGGATATAGTTGTATTTGGAAACGATGCCTGGTCAATTGAAATAAAAGATCTCCCATATTTGCAGGTGGGTCCTTATCACACCAATACAGTAGCAGGTTTGGAACTTGCAATGGATACTTTAAGAAAAAGAAAAAATCCTAACAAACAAATTTTTATGATAACCGATGGCAAGCCAACCTGTTTAAAAGTTGGCAAACGGTATTATAAAAACAGTTTTGGGGTAGATAGAAGAATTTTAAGCAGGTGTATGAACCTTGCAGCTCAATGCAAAAAATTAAAAATTCCTATTACAACATTTATGATAGCCAGCGACCCTTACCTGCAAAGGTTTGTAACAGAATTTACGGAAACAAATAATGGAAAAGCATTTTTTGCGTCACTTGACAGGTTGGGTGCATTTATTTTTAAAGATTTTGAAAGCGGAAAGAGAAAAACAGTTTATTAAATCTGTCTGAACCATGATTTGGGGAGATTAAAAAGATTAATAAGAAAAAAAATAGAACTATAAATAACATTACTAAACTAAGATAAAATACATTCAAGACCTAAATCATGGTTCAGACAAATTATAAATATAAAGAGATAACTGAAAAAATTATTGGTGCAGCTATGAAAGTTCATGCAGCTCTTGGTAATGGATTTCAGGAAGTAATTTATCAAAGAGCTTTAGAAATCGAATTTGCAGAAGCAGGTTTAAGATTTGCAAGAGAATTAAGTATGCCTATATATTACAAGAGTCAACAAATAGGTGAAAGGAGAGTTGATTTTTTTGTTGAAGATAAAATACTGGTAGAATTAAAAGCTATCATTTATTTAGAAAATGTTCATCTTGCACAAGCAAAAAATTATCTGGAAGCTTACAATATGGAGGTTGGTCTTCTAATTAACTTTGGTTCAATAAGTCTCCAATTTAAAAGGTTAGGAAATCAAAAATTTAAAGATGCACTTTCAATAAACTAGTTATGTTTTCTATGTTTGGGCAATCTTTTTAATCAGTTAATCTACCCAAATCATGGTTCAGACAATTAATCTATAAATCCCCCCAAATCGTGGTTCAGAATACAAATATTAAAACCTTAGGCGAATTAAAAAAAAGCGGATACTTTTCTAAAAGTATTAAAGAAGAAATACGGTCAAATCTTATAAAAAAAATAAGTAAAAAAGAAGAAACTTTTCCGGGTATTTTAGGCTATGAAGATTCGGTAATTCCTGATACGGAAAGAGCGCTTTTATCAAGACATAATATTTTGTTTTTAGGTTTGCGTGGGCAGGCGAAAACCAGAATGGCCAGGCAGATGACTGATCTGCTGGATGAATATATTCCTGTTATTACAGGCAGCGAAGTGAATGATGATCCTTTTGCCCCACTTAGCCGATACGCTACAAATTTAATTGTAGAAAAAGGCGATGACACACCTATTGAATGGTTACACCGGAGTGAGCGGTACGGAGAAAAATTAGCCACGCCAGATGTAAGTGTTGCAGATCTTATCGGAGACATTGACCCGATAAAAGCTGCTAATTTAAAATTAAGTTATGCAGATGACCGGGTGATTCATTACGGAATTATTCCGCGGAGTAACCGCTGCATTTTTGTAATAAATGAATTGCCGGATTTACAGGCTCGTATCCAGGTTTCTCTTTTTAATATTCTAGAAGAAGGCGATTTGCAGATACGTGGTTTTAAATTAAGATTACCGCTTGATATTTTATTTGTGTTTACAGCAAACCCTGAAGATTATACAAATCGTGGCGCAATCGTTACACCATTAAAAGATAGGATTGAAAGCCAGATTCTCACACACTATCCTGCCACTATAGAAACATCTTTATTAATTACAGAACAGGAAGCTGATATACACAATGACCAAACAAAAAGGGTGAAAGTAAGCGACCTTGTAAAGCGCCTGATTGAACAGGTTGCCTTTGAAGCACGAGGAAGTGAGTATGTTGACAAGAAAAGCGGTGTATCAGCAAGGCTTACCATTGCTGCGTTTGAGAACGCTGTGAGTGCAGCGGAAAGAAGAGCAATTATTAATAAAGAAAAAGAAACACAGGTTTGGATAAGTGATCTTTCAGGAATTATTCCATCCATTACCGGCAAAATAGAATTGGTGTATGAAGGCGAACAGGAAGGCCCATACCAGGTTGCCTATAATTTAATGGAAAAAGCCATCCGTACGCAGTTTGCAAAATATTTTCCCAACCCTGATACTTTTAAAAAGAAAAAAACGGTAGCTGGTGTTGCAGATGAAAATCCATACCGTGCTATTACCCGATGGTTTGATAGTGGCAACCATTTGAATGTTTTTTTTGAAAGTAAAGATGAAGAGAAAATACAATTGCTTTATAAAGTGGATGGCTTGTACGGGCTTGTAAAAAAATATTTTCCCAATGCAAATGCAAAAGAAAATGCATTACTTATGGAATTTGTTTTACACGGATTAGCAACACATTCTCTAATTAGTAAAAAAGTGGTGGACGGAAAAATTGAATTTAAAGATCTGATGGGAAGTATGCTTAATCTTAGCACAAAATCTTTTAGTGAAGAGGAGCTGGATGATGAAGATTTTAAATAATATTTACTTCTCTTTCAAGTTCAATATTAAATTTTTCTTTTACGCTTTGCTTTATCTCAGCGCTTAAATTATAAATCTCATTACCGGTCGCATTTGCATAATTCACCAAAACCAAAGCCTGCTTTGGATGGCAGCCTGCATCTCCTTTGCGGTATCCTCTCCAGCCGCATTGCTCAATAAGCCAACCGGCTGCTAATTTTACATTTCCATTTGATAAATTATATCCGATTATGTTTGGATAAATTCGTTGTAATTCGTGAAATTCGTGTTGGTGCACCTCAGGATTTTTAAAAAAACTTCCGGCATTACCAATAACTTTAGGATCGGGTAGCTTACTGCTGCGAATATTTATTATTGCAGTAGAAATAGCATCAATACTGAGTTTAGTAACATTTAAGCGGTCAAGTTCTTCTTTAATAGCCCCGTAAGAAATATTGTATTGTGGAATTTTATTTAACCGAAAGGTTACATTTAAAATGGCAAACTCATCTTTGTATTTCTTTTTAAAAACACTTTCACGATATCCAAATTCACAATCATCTGCGGTAAAG
>JBKJLG010000039.1:0-5781 GCA_046596995.1 Chitinophagaceae bacterium | reverse complement strand
TTACCCGTAACTGCCGCCAGCGGATGTATAAATGATGATTTATGAACGATTGGTTTTATTCCATTAAATTCAAAACAAGCCATAAATTCTCTTTTTATTAAAAAAGGCTTTTTTAATCCAATAATCTTTTAATCCTGTTAATCATGGTTCAGACTAAAGGTTTTCCTGTTCTAAAACAAGTTCCTTTAAAAAGCGCAACTATATGATCATGTTGATTAATTACTGTAATTTGATAAAGCCCCGTTGATCTTCCATTATGAATTTCTTTTGCTACGGCTGTAATTACATCATTCACATTCATAGGTTTTAAAAAATTTATAGAAGTATCCAACGCAACAGAAAGATTATTACGGTTATTGCACGCAAAAGCAAAAGCACTGTCTGCTAAGGAAAATGCAATACCGCCATGAACAATACCAAAGCCATTTATCATTTCTTCTCTTATCTGCATTTTTATTTTACTGTAGCCATCCTTCACTTCTAATACTTCAATGCCAAGCCATTGGCTGAAAAGATCTTTTTCCATCATGTGAGCAACAACTTCTTTTGCGGTGGGCATAATTATTCTATTAAATTGGTTTCGCTTTTTATTTTAATTATCGCCGCAAATAATTTATCAAGATCCTCTTGTGTGTTCATTGCATTGATTGAGTAACGTAAATACACCTTATCATTCTGCCGCATTACCGGAATTTCAATTTTATATTTTTCATACAGATGTGCTTTCAGTTTTTCAGGTTCTGATGTTTTAATTGGTGCACTGAATAATTGTAAAACAAAATCATCTGTTAGCGGTGCAATAGGTTGTGTTTTTAAAATTTTGCAAAGCACGGGTGCATTTTCTTTCACTAGTCTTCTGCAATCAGCAGAAACTTTTTCCCAATTATTTTCCTGCATAAAATCTATTGCATGCGGCACCGTTAAATACGCAGAAAAATCCCGTGTGCCATTCATTTGATGGTAATCTAAAAACTGTGAACCAGAAGGAAATAAGGCTTCATAACCCCAACTAATCACAAGCGGATCAAGATTTTTTTGCAACTCTTTTTTTACAAATAAAAATGAGGAGCCTTTTGGTGTCATCATCCATTTATGGCAGGCACCGGTGTACATATCAACATCCAATGCCGGTAAGTTTAAAGGTATTTGCCCCGGGGCATGAGCGCCATCCATAAAAATTAAAATGCCTTTTTGTTTGGCAATTGCACAAATTTCTTCGACTGGTAATCTTAAACCTGTGCTACTGGTAATATGAGAAATAAAAATGAGCCTGGTTTTAGAATTAATGCCTGTAGTAAATTGTTTTATAAAATCTTCTTTGCTGTTTACAGGAAAATTGATCGGCTGCCTTTTATAAATAGCTCCGGCTTTTTTACAATAATAATCCCAGGTGCGGTCGCAGGCGCCATATTCTATATTAGTTGATAAAACCTCATCATCTTTATTAAGAGAAAAATTTTTAGCAATAATATTTACAGCAAAAGTCGGGCTGGGAACAAACACAATGTCATCTGCATTTGCATTTATATATTTACCCAACGCAACCCGTGATTGTCTTAAATATTCAGGACCCTTAACTGTAATGAATTGTACAGGTTCTTCTTCTAATTCTAATTGAAATTGCTGATACCGCTTAAATACCGGCTTAGGGCAGGCACCAAAAGAACCAAAATTTAAAAAGGTAATATCATCACGAAGTAAAAACTGATCTTTCATTATTTATTTATTTTTAAATGCCACAAAGGCGCTAAGACAGAAAGTTACACAAAGAACTTTATTATTTGATACTTCGCCATATGGTAGCTACTTTGTGTTTCTTAGGGTTTTGGAGTCTTAGTGGCAAGTATTTATTCTCCTTTAAATATTGGATTTCTTTTTTGCAAAAACGCCTGAACACCCTCTTTAAAATCATTTGTTGCGGCGGCTTTTTGCTGCAGATCATCTTCGATTTGCAATTGCTGTTGTAAATTATTTACTAAAGAATTATTTAATGCTTGCTTGGTGTACCACAACCCTTTTGTAGGCATAGCTGCTAATGTGGTGGCTATTTTCAGCGACTCATCCATAAAGCTTTCATCAGCAAAGGCTTTATAAACCATTCCCATTTTTTCTGCATCTACTGCATTTACTTTTTCACCCATCATCATTAATGCGCTGGCTTTTTGAAAGCCAATCAATCTTGGTAAAAAAAAGGTTCCGCTGCTATCGGGAACTAAACCAATTTTACTGAATGCCTGAACAAAAGAAGAGGATTCGGTGGCAACAACAATATCGCAACACAATGCAATGTTTGCCCCGGCACCCGCTGCAACACCATTCACAGCTGCAATAACAGGTTTTTGTAAATTTCTTATTTTAGAAATGACCGGATTAAAATGTTCAACCAAAATTTTATCCATCCCGGGTCCGCTGGGGTCAACAACTTCTGAAAGATCCTGTCCCGCACAAAACGCTTTGCCTGCACCGGTTATGTAAACACATCTTACATTTTTGTCTTCATTGGCATCCTCTAATTTCTCTTGCAAGCTCAATGCCATTTCACGATTGAAGGAATTAAATTTTTCAGGACGGTTAAGTGTAATGAAAGCAATGGAATTTTTTATTTCAAATAAGATGGAGGGCATAATTAAAAGGTATATATCGATGTTTTTATTTCTAATATTTTAGCAAAATGTTTATCAGATGTGAGTAGAGGAAGATTATGAGATTTTGATGTAGCAGCAATAATTGCATCAGGTAATTTTAGTGAATATTTTATCCTGATGTCAATACAGTTTTGTTTTATTAAACCATCATAATGGTAAATTGCACATTTTTGGATAAAAATAGAAACTGCTTCTTGCTGTGTGGGCGAATATTTTTTTGCTGATAAAAGTTCAAGCTCTGTTATAAAGGAAATTGCTATTTCATTATCATCAAATAATTGTGATAGTGATTTGTCGCCTTCGAGCATATAAATAATAACGTTGGTATCTGCTAAAATTAACGCCATTCGCTTCTCCATTTTCGTTGAAGCTTAACTGCATCCTCTTTAAACGCACCTTTTAATGATCCACATAAGTCCGTAAAGGTTTTTTTTCCCTTCGCAGTTGTAATGCTTTTAAGTTGGGAAAGTTTTTTTTGCATTACCTCTTTTGAATCACTTCTTTTTATAACAATAGTCATAAAATCTATTTTTTTAAAGATACTATTTTTAGTGACATTTAAAATAATCAAAAGGCTCTTTGCAATCCTGGCATTGATATAAAGCTTTGCATGAGGTTGATCCAAATTCGCTAAGAAGTTTTGTGTTTTTTGATCGGCATTGCGGACATTCAACTTTTAATTCATCATTAAAAAGCATTTTGTTTATTCGGTCAGACGGATGCCCGTCAGACCGGGTTTGCGGTGGCGCAATACCATACGCTTTTAATTTTTGTTTTCCTTGTTCCGTCATCCAGTCTGTTGTCCATGCCGGAGAAAGGTTTTGTTTGATATTTATATTTTTAAACCCATGTTGAAGTAATTCCATTTTTATATTCATAGAAATAACATCCATTGCCGGGCAACCGCTGTATGTGGGCGTAATTATAATTTCTATATTATTGTCGTCAACTTTTACATCTCTTACAATTCCTAAATCAACAATTGAAATAACAGGAATTTCCGGATCAGTAATTTGTTCCAGTATTTGCCATATCTGTCTTGATGATATAGTTTTCTCGGTTACCATTCGCAACCCGGATAAGTTCTTTGTAAATGCTGCATATCTTTTAATATCTCTGCAAGATGTTGTGAATGATGACCATTTTTACCAATATTTTTTTCTTCTTTATTCATCATCTCAGGGATTGTCAAAGTTGCTTCTGTAAATGTTTGCTGTACTTTATTTTCCCAATCGCTTTTGATAGAATTAACATCTACTCCAACATTATTTTTTACGGCTTCAGTTTCAAAATCAGCAGGTAAAAACATCTCCGCTATGTAAGTCCACAATTCTATCAGTGCAGTATTGATCCTCCTTTTACTTTCTTCTGTTCCATCGCCCAAACGTATCACCCATTCGCTGCTCCATCGCAAATGATAAGTAACTTCCTTTAAAGATTTTTCTGCAATTGCCGCCAATTGTTTATCAGCTGAATAAATTAATTTTTGATACAAATAATATTGAAAGGAACTGAAGAAAAATAATTTTACAATAGTGTGTGCCCAATCTCCATTAGGCAATTCTGCCAAAATAATGTTTTTAAATTCTGCAACGTCTCTGTGATAAGCCAATGTATCTTCTGTAGCTCCTTCGCCTTTTATCTGCGCAGCATATTGATAAAAATTTCTTGATTGGCCTATAAGATCCAATGCAATATTACTAAGGGCTATATCCTGCTCAAGCATGGGCCCATGGCCTGCCCACTCACTTAGTTTGTGCCCCATAATAAGACTGTTATCGGCAAGGTGAAGGGTATAATCTAAAAGATGATTTGCCATAATATTACATATATTTTACTTCATCAGGAAGATCGTAAAAAGTTGGATGGCGGTACACTTTATCATTTGCGGGATCGTACATGCTTTCAGCTTCATCAGGGTTAGATGCATGAATATTTTTTGATTCGATAACCCATATACTTACACCTTCCATCCTTCTTGTATAAACATCCCTGGCATTTTCAATTGCCATTTGGGCATCGGCGGCATGCAAACTACCCACATGCTTGTGATCTAAGCCCTGCTTGCTTCGGATAAAAACTTCCCATAATGCCCCCTCCAAACCTCCCCCGGTGGGGGAGGCTTCCGAAGCATTTTTATTATTTGTAGTTTCATTCATTAATTTAAATTTAATCTTTGAAATATGAAGAATGTTTGGTAAGAAAAGAACTTTCAAATTCCCCCGTTGGCGGATTGAGGGGGCTTTTTTTTCTTATCAGCATATGCAACAGCCGCTTCCCTAACCCATGCACCATCTTCATGCGCTTTTATTCTTGCATCCAATCTTTCTTTATTGCATGGTCCGTTGCCTTTTACTACTTCCCAAAATTCATCCCAGTTTATTTCTCCAAAATCATAGTGCATCTTTTCTTCGTTCCATTTTAAATCAGGGTCAGGAATGGTTAGCCCTAAAACTTTTGCCTGATCAGTACATACATCTACAAACTTTTGGCGAAGCTCATCATTGGTAAATCTTTTTATTTTCCATTTCATGCTTTGTGCAGTGTGCGGAGAATTATCGTCGTTAGGGCCAAACATCATTAAGCTCGGCCACCACCAACGGTTAAGTGCATCCTGCGCCATATCTTTTTGTTCTTTACTTCCCCGGCTAAGTGTAAGCAATATTTCAAAGCCCTGCCTTTGATGAAAACTTTCTTCTTTACAAACCCTTATCATTGCCCGTGCATACGGACCGTAAGATGTGCGGCACAATGGTACCTGGTTCATAATTGCAGCGCCATCAACCAGCCAACCGATGGCTCCAATATCTGCCCAGGTTAATGTTGGATAATTAAATATGGAAGAGTATTTTGCTTTACCTATAAGTAACTGATCAACCATTTCTTCTCGGCTAATACCCATAGTTTCTGCGGCGGCATATAAATACAAACCGTGGCCTGCTTCATCCTGCACTTTGGCAAGTAAAGTTGCCTTACGGCGTAGTGTTGGCGCTCGTGTTATCCAGTTGCCTTCGGGCAACATACCAACAATTTCGCTGTGGGCATGCTGGCTTATCTGGCGGATATTTGTTTTGCGATAAGCATCCGGCATCCAATCTTTGGGTTCAATCTTTACCTCGTTGTCAATCTTTTGCTG
>JBKJLG010000213.1:0-3367 GCA_046596995.1 Chitinophagaceae bacterium | reverse complement strand
TACAAAAATTGAACACATTGGCATAGCCGTTAAGCATTTATCTTCATCCATTCCTCTTTTTGAAAAACTTTTAAATACACCCTGCTATAAAACCGAAGCCGTAGAAAGTGAATTGGTAAACACAGCATTTTTTAAAACCGGCGACAGCAAAATAGAACTGGTAGAAGGTTATTCACCCGAAAGCCCCATCTATAAATTTATTGAGAAAAAGGGTGAAGGCATGCACCACATTGCTTTTGAAGTGGAAGATATTGAAGCAGAAATTAAACGCCTTACTGCAGAAGGGTTTGTAATGATTAATCAACAGCCAAAAAACGGCGCTGATAATAAACTCGTGGCTTTTTTACACCCGAAATCAACCAACGGAGTTTTAATTGAATTGATTATGGAGAAGAAATAACTTTTAAAAATTTAAAAGAATTTTTATGGAAGAGAATTTTTTTAAAATACCCGGATTTACCTTACAACACCTTATTGGATTTTTAATAAGCACCGGCATTGGGTTGCTGATTGGGCTTGAAAGGCAATTCACCAAAGAGGTAAAAGAAAATGAAGAGCAGTTGGCTGGAATGCGTACTTACACAATGATATGTGTGCTGGGGTATTTATCAGCCTTTCTTTCAGCCCATTTTGGCGCATGGCTGCTGGCAGTGGTACTGGGTGGTTTATTTTTATTTGTTATCATTTCCTATTATCAAATTTCACATTCACCGGGCAACAGGGGCGGCACTTCTGAGATAGCGATCATTATTACTTTTTTACTTGGCACCTTAGTATTTTTAAAATTTATTTTATTTGCGCTGATGATAATGGTGCTGCTGGTTGTGCTGCTCGTATTTAAGCCGGGGCTTCATAGTTTTGCAAAAAAACTTACCAGCGGAGAATTGCGTGCCATTATACTTTTTGTTATCATGTCTGCATTGGTTATTCCGTTTTTACCCGATGCAAATTTTGGGCCTTATAACCTTTGGAATTTAAAAGAAATATGGAAAATGGTGTTGCTGGTATCAGGCACCAGCCTTGTAGGTTACATGATTGCAAAAATTTTGGGTGATAAAGGAACCTTTCTGGCCGGGCTAATCGGCGGCTTGGTCTCCAGCACATCGGTAGCGCTCACATTTTCCCGACGCAGCAAACTTACTAAATCAGCCGCATCATCTTTTTTTTATGCCATGGGCATCATAAGTGCATGCACTATAATGTTTCCCCGCATTTTATTTGAAGTGTATATTGTTAACCGCACGCTGGCACAACAACTATGGCTGCCGGTTATACTGGTTTCTATTGCTGGTTTTGGTGCAGCTTATTTAATTTATAAATTAAAAAAAGGCAAAACAGATGCTGAAGCCTTACCCTTAAAAAATCCGCTGGATTTTGCGACGGCAATAAAGTTTGCATTGTTTTTTGCAGGCATACAGTGGCTCGTAAAATTTGCCGGTGAAAAATTTGGAGACAGCGGAACTTACATTGCCGGTGCTATTGCAGGTATTACAGATGTAGATGCTATTACATTATCTATGGCAAAGATCGGCACCGGCGAACAGTCTGCACTGGCTATTAATACCATCTTACTGGCAGCTTTATCCAACACGCTGGTAAAGTTTATTATTGTTATGACAATAGGAAGTGTAGAATTGCGCAAGGCGGCCTTCATTGGTTTTTGTGCCATTTTTTTTACAGGGCTTGCATATTTTATTTACAATGTTATTATGTAGATACATACAACAATTATTGGGGGATAATGATATAAAAACTACTTTAAGATATACACATGTAAGTAAAAAGGAAATCGGCAAAATTGAAAGCTAGCTAGATAAGATAATGCTTAAAATATCTGAAAAATAACCCAGTGATAATCAATAAAGTAAAAGTTGATATTTTGAAAACTTGCGCATATATTTGAGATAGGCTGCAATTATATTTGACACACTAAACTAACTAAAATCATTTATGACTTTTAATTGCCCTAAATGTGGGAGTGACTTTATTAAGGGAACAAAATTTTGTCAAACATGCGGCTGCAATTTGGAATTAGAGTTTATTGAAAATCCCACTTGCCCAAAATGCAAAACGAAATATCCAACAAATACAAAGTTTTGTGTCAATGACGGTTCTAAACTTGTACGACCAGAGGACCTCATTCCTAAATGTGTAATTTGCAACACAGCCTATACAGAAGACATTAAGTTTTGTCCTCGTGATGGCGGTGAAGTAAAAATTATTTTGACATCTCATTTTCAACAACCCACCCATCAAAAGCAAAAGTTTGCAACTTATGACGTAAACCACAAACCAAACCAGACAAAAATGTTTAAAGCTCCATTCTCTTTTGACGGACGCATTAGAAGGACTGAATTTGGCATTTCTCTAATTATTAATGCTGTCGCAAGTTTATTCGTTCAACTTATAGTAGTTGGAATGGCGCAAAACTCCTCAAATTCATATTCTTCTTCTGACAATAGCGGAGCTGTTATTATTCTTTTTCTAATTTTTCTTTTTCCACTTTTATGGTTTGCATGGGCTCAAGGTGCAAAACGATGCCACGATTTAGGCAATAGTGGTTGGTGGCAATTAATTCCATTTTATGGTTTCTGGCTTTTGTTTGCTGATGGACAATACGGTGCAAACCAATATGGAGACAACCCCAAAGGAGTTTAAAGGAATAATTAGCAATCGAAACACAGGTAATCGACAAAAAAAACTATAACTAAAATAACCACTTATGAATTGTTTACGTTGTAATACTCCAAATGAAGAAGGTGCAAAATTTTGTAAAAATTGCGGCTTCGACATGACCTATGTGCCAAATGCACAAACCACAAATTCTAACCAAAGCATTAACTATGTTCTTATTGCTGTAAGCTTTCAATATTTTGTTTGGACGCTTTGGTTTATTTTGGAAAAAGTTATAGTTCCAAAATTTTACAAAAAAGATGGAATAACAGATTGGGACAAAGTTCAAACTATTTACAAACCATTTGGCTGGACAACGGACATTGCGGCAATTCTTGTTTTATTAATCTTTGCTATAATTGTAAAAAACAAGACAGCTAAAATATTCTTATTCATTTTTACATTCCTAAGGATTGTTTTTGTGATAGGCTACAGGCTTCTCGACCAATAACTGCTGCCAACAAAAGTATTTGCAAAAGCAGGGCTGGACGTTGTTAACTTCGGCTGTAGTTCGCTATCAGCTTCAGTTTCGGCTGGACGTTATTAATTTGGCTTTTAGTTGTTATCTTCAATTTCAGTTTTTCAATCAGCATTTGTTCCGGGCAGACGAGCAATGAATTTCCTGCCTTCGCAAATACTCGAACGTTGGCTGCAACCTTCACCAAAACTCAAAACATGAAAAGAACTTTCTTAT
>JBKJLG010000074.1:0-6274 GCA_046596995.1 Chitinophagaceae bacterium | reverse complement strand
CGGAATTTTTTCCCAAATGGTGCCTGGTAAATAAAAGCGAAAACCCAACTCATTTAAATAAGTATAAATGCCAAGGCACAAACCATTATCCTGCGAAGCAGAAAATTTTATAAAAGTTTTTCCATCGCTTTCTATTTTACACGCCCCATCCTGCGTAACCGATGCATCGTAAATAAAAATTATTCCTGCCTGCGGCGGAGATAAATATGATGTGGTAGAAATATTTTTGTTGGAAGCTTTTTTTAAAAGGATTGCAGCATCTTCGGCAGTTGATTTCAGCAAATCAGATGCACCCTGAGGATAATAAACAGTTTGCGCAGTAAGCTTAGTGGCAAAACACACTAACAGCAATAAAATAATACGTTGCCCAAATTGCAAAGCCATAGTTCAATTTTGTTATTAAGAGGAAACTATGCTTTCAACGGATGGTGGAAATAGAAATATTAACCCGTTACAGGCTTTGGTAAAAGAGGATAAAAGAAATGGATATTTTAAGTGGGGGAAATGTAAAAATAATAGAAGTTTTTATAGAATCAAAGCTAATCAGCAAATTTAAATTGCTACTTAACCGGAGGGCATTTGTACGAACTTAAATTAAATGATATGCCAACTTCTGCAATTACATACTGATCTTTTTGCTTGCTAATGCCACGCTGCCTGCCTTCTACCCCAATAGGCTCCCCGGTTTCAGTAGAGCGATCCTGCAAAATAGACGCAAGTGATGGTTGCCCTGTTATGGTGGGGAAATTATTTACGCCAATATAAGTTGTGCTTACATCATCCAGATAATCTGTACGGGTAAAGCGGTGAGCAACCTCTACCGAAAGATTGAGCTTATCGTTTATACTGTACTTAAAGCCAAACCCAATTGGGAAAACCAATGCCATTGGACCGTAGGCTTTTCTGCTCTTATAAAAAGTTTGCCCTTCGGTGTTTAGCTGCCGCAAAAAAACTTTTTGGCCCTGATAAAATGCATAGGGGTCGTAACTCATGGCACCAACGCCGAAAGTAATGTAGGGTGTAAAATTATAATCAGGATCGCCGGGAACATACTTGTAAAAATTGAAATCTCCCTGCAGTGTTACTTCCCAAATATTGGAATTAAAACTTAAATTTCTTCTCTGCTGAAAATCGTTTTTGCTGTAAACATCGCTATAGCCTAATTGCGCAAAATGACCTGCAATACGCAAGCCTTTGTAAGGTCCAAATTGTTTTCTGAAAAAAGCGCCCAATGCAATTTTTGGCCGATTGAAAGCCGCCCTGTTATTAAGATCACCAAAATAATGCGCTGCTCCTACTGTAAAACCATACTGTCCTTCCTGCACATCGTATTGTGCTTTTGCGGTGGGTAAGCTTACAAAAAAAATAAATGCAAATGCTGCAGTTAGTGTTTTAACCATGTGGCTGCAAAGTAAATGATTGTTGATAAAACGAAAAAGCTAAGTTGTTTATTTATTTGTGAAAGTTAAAATTAATTTGGATAACAAAAATAATTGTGAAAAGTGAAAAGCGTGCCGGATCAATTTAATTTCTTTTATCCAACCCCCACGAAAGTTTATTACGCAGCGTTTGTAAAAAATTATTTTCGTTAAGCCTGATAAGATTAATACTGAAAGATTCTTTACGCACTGCAAGCTGCACTTCTTTATCTACAATTTCCCTTCGGCTATCTAGCGTACACAAAAACCCGTCTGTTCTGCCTTCTACTTCAAAAGAAATTATATTGGTATCGGGCACTACAATTGGCCTGATATTTAAATTATGCGGCGATATAGGTGTTATAACAAAGCTGCCCGAATCAGGGAAAATAACGGGACCATTACAACTTAGTGAATAACCCGTAGAACCTGTTGGTGTTGCAACTATCAGCCCATCTGCCCAATATGTATTTAAAAATTCTCCGTTAAGATAAGTATGTATCTTAATCATGGGAGATGTATCTTTTTTATGTATGGTTATCTCATTTAAAGCATAAGGAGATTTATCAAACAAAGGCATGTTGGCATCAAGATGCAGCAATGTTCTTTTATCAAGCATGTAACTCCGCTTAACCAATGCTTCCACTGCGGTATGCAATTCATCTTTACCAATGCTGGCTAAAAAACCCAACCTGCCATAATTAATTCCTAATACGGGTATGCCTCTGTCTTTAACAATAGTAACTGTATCCAGCAAGGTACCATCACCGCCCAGGCTTATTATGTAATCAATATCTTCAAGATCTTCTGAACAATTAAAAGTGGAGTATTTATCACAAAGATTTAAAGAGGAATAAAAACGGTTGAAAAAGTCCTGAAAAATAACCGGCTCAATTTTATAAACTGCCAGCTCATTCAGTAATAATTGTAAACCGTGCTGCTGATCCGGCTCTAAACCCCTGCTGTAAATAGCTATTCGCATAATAAAAATTATTTGGCAGGGATAAAGTTAAATGAACCATCAGAAACCCTTTTCATTATGCAAAAATAGCCTGTTTTGCCCTAACTGGTTAAAACTGTACTCAAGCCTTATTTGTATATCATAAAAGGTTACAATATCTACACCCAGTCCGCCACTATATAATAATTTATTATTCAGCCGTGAGGCGAATTCATCTTTTAAGTAACTGTAACCCACATCAGTAAAGGTTTTGGCAAAAATGCGAAAAGGTATTTTATTTAATACTTTTGATTTTTTAAACATGGTAGGCACACTAAAATTTAAAATTTCTCTTTTAAAATTATATTTAGAAAGCGCAAATGCAACACCATCAATCACCGCATACTCCAACCCGCGAATATATGCATTGCCATAGCCCAGCGCCTGCCGGTTGATATAGGGTTGATTAAAAGGTAATTTTATTTTGCCCTGAATCTGTGCACTTAAATACCATTTTCTGCCAAGATCCCAATAGCGGTTATATTCTGCCTGAAAAGAAAATAAATTTACGCCGCCTCTAAAATTTCTACCACGCTTACTTACATTAAATGCAGCCGAGTAACCTGTAAGAGGATATAGAACATTGTTTACATCAGTGAATTGCAGGCTGTAACTAAGATCAACATAGCCAACAATTGGTGTTGAGCTATTTATAAATGCAGGATTGTATTTTGCTTTCACAACGGAATCATCCACCTTTAAATGTGTATAGCTAAGGCTTATGGCTTCTGATTTTCTTATTCCTTTTCTTATTGAATAAGATGCATTAACATTCCATGAAGTATTTACAAAATTATCTTTTTTATAAAAGAGATACTGATTATCATAACTTGTTTTGTAAACCATTTCTCTTGACATAGAATAACCGCCACCCACAGAAAAACCATTGGTTAAAGCTGCATTGGCATACGGCACTTTATAATTGAAAGAGATATTTTTTGTGTAGCCGTTTAGCAGGTAAATGCGCAACTGATCTTTTCGTCCACTAAGGTTGTAATGCACAAATTTTACTCCGTAGTTTACGCGGCGTAAATCTGCATTGTACCTTTCAATCCATTCGTTTACTGATCGGTCAACAAGCCGAAACTCCGGTAAAGGAAAAATATACCACCTTTCTTTTACGCTTACAATAATGTCAAAATCGTAAGCATTTATTATCTGCAGCTCTACCTTAACCTCAACAAACAGTGTTGTGTTGTAAATAAACCTGCGGTCTCTTTCCATCTGGGAGTTTAAGGTTGCAATTACCAGTGAATCTCCCTGCTTCATCAGCATTTCTCTTAAAATTATATAGTCTTTGGTTTTTTTATTTCCGCTAATTATCACCTTGCGTAAATGCTGTTTTTGCAAAGTATCTTTTGCAGATAAAGTGTGCCGCAAACTATCTGACTCATTTATAAATTGAGGCTGCGCAATAGTTGAGGTGCCAAGGCAAAGCAACAGACAAATAATAAAAGCATTGCGCAAAATATGTAACAGGTAAAATTTCAAAATTAATTGGGGGGAGTGTGACACTGTAAAGTTCAAAAACTGTACCTGTAATATATTTTTAAATTAACATGAGTAAGATAGCTAAATATCAAGATAATTCATGAGATGCTGATAATTGCTTTGTATGTCATTCTCAAATTTTTCTTCTCCAAAATAATAAATAACTGAATACTCATATCTTTCAAAAGCAGCCACTATTACGGATAACTCTTTTTTATTAATATGTATCGTTACAGTGAGCAACCCTGTTTCGGGCTGTATTGTTGTATTAAGATGCAATACTGTAGCCTCGTTGTTTTCTACAATTTTGCTTATTTCAGAAATGGCAAAGTGGTTGCGTTCCATTTCTAAAACAATTATGCCACCTATTTCCTGTGCACCGGAAAAATTGCCCAATGCTCTCAACAGGTTTTGACCGCTGATGGTGCCCGTAAAATCTTTTTCTCTTGTAACAACGGGCACTACATTGGTTTGGTACTGATTGCTGATGTTTACCGCCTGCAAAAAATGCTCGCTTTCAATTATAGAAGCCGGAATAAAATCTTTTTGTAATGTTTGTATGTGGGCTTTGGTGTTATCAGCATCCAGCAGGTCATCTTCACTTATCAACCCTAAAAATTTTTCTTCAGCCACTACCGGCAGGTGAGATACTTTAAAATCATTTATCAATTGCAAAGCTTTGGCAATGGTATCATCCAACTGAAGCTGGGGTATTATATTATTATTAAGTTCGGCAGCTAACATTAACGTAGTAAAAGTATTGTAAAGTAAAGACAGTAAAAGTTAGAGAACTGTTGCAACCGGGGCTTTTAATTTTGCCATAAACTCACCCAATATCCTGTTGAACTCGTGGGGAACCTCCATCATGGGGGCATGTCCGCATTTATCAATAAAATGAAGCTCGCTGTTGGGGATAAGCTTATTAAACTCTTTGGCCACAAAAGGCGGCGTTATAGTGTCATTGTTTCCCCAAATGAGGCAGGTTGGCTGTTTTATGCCATTCAATTCTTCTCCCAAATTATTTCTTATGGCAGATTTAGCAAGCGCAATAATTTTAATTACTTTGATCCTGTTATTTGTTATCTCAAAACATTCATTCACTAACTCATCAGTTGCCATTGCAGGATCGTAAAATGTAAGCTGTGTTTTTTTACGGATGTATTCTTTATCACCGCGTTTGGGGTAGCTATCACCCATACCGTTTTCAAACAAGCCCGAGCTGCCGGTTAAGGTTAGTGATTTTATTCTTTCAGGATGCTTAAGTGTATAAATCAAAGCCACATGGCCACCCAGTGAATTACCCAGCAAATGAATGTTATTATAATCTCTTGCCTCAATAAATTTAAACACAAATTTTTGTAAACCCCCAACAGATGTATGAAGAAGATCAAGCTCAAACAAAGGCAACATTGGCACAATTACTTTGTTGGTATTTCTAAAGTATTCAATTAAATGCTTAAAATTACTAAGTGCCCCAAACAGCCCGTGCAACAAAACCAAAGGCTCACCTTGGCCCTCTTCAATATATTTAAACTTGCCGTGTTGTTTTATTTCGTAATCCATTTATTGGTTATTGAAAGCGTTTAAACCCTACAGCTTTGTTGTGCTAAAATAATTGTTTCTATGCAAAATGTTATGGAAATAATAAAGAGAAGAAAATTATCAGGCAGTTTTTTTAGCCAGAGCAGCAAAGAAATTTTGCAATTCTAAAAACATATCCTTAAATATCGGGATGATAATTCCCAGGTTGTCAATAACCTTTGGCCCCCACGGCGCAATGTATTCATACACGTTTGATTGCATGATTGTATAGGGCTTAACGATGTAAACCTTCTCTGCATAAAATAAAAAAATACTAAAAATAATTATGTAGATGGCTATGTATAATACAACGCCACCAAGCTTATCAAGCCAACCCAGCATTGAAAACTGTACAGCTTTTTTTATCAACCTGGCACCAAGGCTTATTAGTAAGAGTACCACCACAAAAACCAAAACAAAAGAAAGAACCGGCAACCATTTGCTAGAAGCAACCACACTGTCTTTTAAATATTCAGCAACTACTGCAGATAATTTTAAGGCGGCGGCCAAACCAATAATAAATGCCAGCAAAGAAAATACGCCAATAATTAAGCCTTTACTTATGCCTTTAAAAATGGCCATTATCATTAAAAGCACAAAAGCTATATCTATAAACATAAATTAAGTACAATGTAAGAAATATGAAGTACGATGAAAACAATTTTATTTCACGAGCAAATAATTTTAATGCTATTCAGAATTTTGGGATAGCATTAAAATTATTTGCTCGTAAAATAAAATTGTTTTCATCGTACTTCATATTTCTTACATTGTACTTAATTTA
>JBKJLG010000020.1:0-3155 GCA_046596995.1 Chitinophagaceae bacterium | reverse complement strand
AGGTTCTAATTTAATTTTAGAGGCTTTATAAATATCATCCACTATTTTTCGGGTTGGCAAAAAACATTTAAAGCTATCTGCAATTTGTTGAGCAGCCATAGGAGTAATATTTACTCTTGCCCAATCATTATCATTGCCAATGCTTACATAATCAGGACTTACGAAAAAAA
Organism: Chitinophagaceae bacterium; assembly: GCA_046596995.1. Lineage (GTDB taxonomy): Bacteria > Bacteroidota > Bacteroidia > Chitinophagales > Chitinophagaceae > Ginsengibacter. The sequence continues at coordinate 2,985 of JBKJLG010000020.1, read as the reverse complement.
TCGCCTTTACAATTTTATTTTTATCATCAGTAATTTGTATGGTTACAGGTACAAATTTTTTCAAAAATGATGGAATATTTCCTGAAAGAATTTCTTTAACTGCAAATGAATCTCTTGTTTGCCAATTAAAAGTTGCGGCACGGCGATAAAATTCGCTGCCGGAAACAGCCGTAATCTGTCTGACAGGCGTAACAATTGTTTTTGATGGAGAACAGGCGATAAAAAAAAGAGTAAAAAAAAAATACAATGCATCTTATCATAAAAATAAAAAATGAAGAATTTAATAAGATGAAGGCAAAAGATAATAACTGCAAACTTACTTATCTTCGCTACAAAACAATTACAAATGAATCTTCACGAATATCAGGCTAAGGAATTATTGAAAAAATATAATGTTCCTGTACAGGAAGGAATTGTTTGCAGCAGCGCTTCCCAGGCAGAAGAAGCCTATAGGCAAATACATTCTCAATACGAAAGCAAATTTGCAGTTGTAAAAGCACAAATACATGCCGGTGGCAGAGGTAAAGGAAAAATAAAAGGTACAGAGCAGCGGGGCGTGGCTGTTGGAAAAAATGCGGAGGATGTAAAAAATATTGCTCATAGTATTTTAGGTGGCACTTTGGTAACCATACAAACCGGGGAAGCTGGCAAACTGGTTAATAAAGTTTTGGTAGCACAAGATGTTTACTATGAAGGTGCAAGCCCCGTTAAAGAATTTTATTTATCTATTTTAATGGACAGAAGCAAAGGCAAGAATGTTATAATGTACAGCACCGAAGGCGGAATGAATATTGAAGATGTTGCACATGATACGCCTGAAAAAATTTACAAAGAATGGATTCATCCCGGAGGTGGCGTGCTTGGTTTTCAGGCAAGAAAAATTGCTTTTAATTTAGGGTTGAGCGGCGAAGCTTTTAAAAATTGCGTAAAGTTTGTATCCAATTTATACAACGCTTATGTTGGCTTAGATTGCAATATGCTCGAAATAAATCCATTGTTTAAAACCAGTGATAATAAAATTATTGCTGTTGATTGCAAAATGGATGTGGATGACAATTCATTGATGCGTCACCCTGATCTTTCTTCAATGAGGGATGTTACAGAAGAAGACCCGACAGAAGTGGAAGCAGGAAAATTTAATTTGAATTTTGTGAAGCTGGATGGTAATGTAGGTTGTATGGTAAATGGGGCCGGGCTTGCCATGGCAACTATGGATATGATAAAATTAAGCGGAGGCGAGCCGGCAAACTTTTTAGATGTTGGCGGATCGGCAAATGCACAAACAGTGGAAGCAGGATTTAGAATTATTTTAAAAGACCCGAAAGTAAAAGCCATTCTTATTAATATTTTTGGCGGCATTGTACGCTGCGACCGAGTTGCACAGGGTGTAATAGATGCTTATCAATCCATCGGCAATATTGATATACCCATTATTGTGCGTTTACAAGGCACCAATGCAGAAGTAGCAAAAGAGCTGATTGATAAAAGCGGACTGAAAGTTCAGTCTGCAATATTGCTAAGTGAGGCGGCTGAGTTAGTGAATAAAGCTGTGGCTTAAATCATTATAAAAAAATAAAAAGCGTTGCCAAAAGCAGCGCTTTTTATTTTGGTACAGGTTCTCTTCTGTAAAATAAAAATCCCCCCTCCTGCTTTATTAAGGTGCAGTTTATGCAGGAAGTATCAAATTGTCTATTAGTATTTTTAGTTACAAAATAAGCAGGCTTATCAAGGGCTCCTTTTAATAAATATTCTAACTCTTTATCTTCTTCTCCTGACGAAGCCGGGGGTTTTTTAAAATAAAAAAATTGGGCATAGCTTTTAAAGCCAACGGTTGTAAGATATACATCTTTACCCTGAAGGCTTTTGTAAAAATTAATAGCAGGACGCTGTGAATAATTTTCTATTTTAGGCACTACTATAAATGCATAGAAGAAAAGACAAAAAGCAGTAGAATAAAACAGCGTTAAGAAACCACGAATATTCTTTTTATTTATGATGAGATACAAAGAATACAAAAGCCCAATTAAATAAAACATACCGATCAGAAACTCGTACCCATTCCATATTACCGGCTGTTGAAAATTTGCCACCGCAAACGGATCTTTTAAGTAAGGCATTAGTATGTTTTTATTTATTGCAACAACAGGTAATAAAATTAATATCAGGGAAAAAATCACCCCTGTAATAACCAATGCCCATATAACATAACGCTCCGCTTTTTTATTTTTCTCAACAAGATGATGAATATAGGTAGCCGCCAAAAAAGATAACGGCATATACGTCATAGAAGAATAATGCACAATTTTGGTGGTAGTAATGCTAAAAAGTATCATAACCGTCCAGAATAAAATGCGCATTATTTTAATGAGTTGCGATGACTCAATTTTACTTTTTAATAAAAGCGGCAAGCCTAAAATTGAAATGGGGAAACACCCGATAAGCACAACAACAAAATGATAATAAAAGGGCTCCCCATGCCCGGCCACAGGATGCAAAAAAAGATCTGCCTGGTAAATTATAAATTCTTTTAAAAAAGTAACCCCATTGTTTATCACCTCCTGCCCAAACCAAAAAACTGAAACGGCAGTAAAACAAAAAATAAAAAGCAATATTTTTCTTATCCCTGGGAAATTTTTAAACCGTGTGCTTATAAAGTAAACTAAAAATGTAAGCAGAAAAAGCAACAGGCCAACGGGGCCTTTTGTAAGATTTGACAAGCCAATGAATGTACCCGATAACAAAATATTTTGATAAGTATTTTTCTGCGGCTTTTCAACAGCCAGATACATAAAATAAATGCCCAGGAAAATAAAGTAATTAAAAACAGGATCTATAATGCCGGACTTAAAATACATGTGCGGTAAAAAGCTGCCCAAATAAGCCATGGCCCATAAAAACCCGAAGGTTGGAGTTTTATGCTTTTTACCAATTAAAAAAAATGTGATTAAGGAAATGCAGCCAAAAATAGCATTGGGCAGCCGTGCA
>JBKJLG010000204.1:0-8321 GCA_046596995.1 Chitinophagaceae bacterium | reverse complement strand
ACAGTTCATTAGTTAATTGGTTTAAAAGTTTAAGAATCTAATACATTAGTAGCTTTGACTGTTTAAATACAAATCATTAAAAAAACGTAATCAATAAACATTTAAACCAATTAACGTGTAAACTAATTAACCATTTTATCTCGCCATGTTAACAGCCCGCTTTTCTCTTATAACTGTTACCTTAATTTGTCCCGGATAGGTCATTTCGGTCTGAATTTTCTGTGCAATTTCAAAGCTTAATTTATCGCTATCGCTATCTGATACCTTATCAGCCTCAACAATTACCCGTAACTCACGTCCGGCTTGTATTGCATAAGCTTTTTCAACACCCGGGTATGCAGTAGCCAGGTTTTCAAGATCCTTAATCCGTTGCAGGTATTGCTGCATAATTTCTCTTCTGGCTCCCGGTCTGGCACCACTCATAGAATCGCAAGCCTGAACAATAGGGGAGATAACATATTGCATTTCAACCTCATCGTGGTGAGCGCCTATAGCATTACACACGGCAGGGTTTTCTCCATATTTTTCAGCCAGTTTCATCCCTAATAAAGCATGACTTAATTCAGTTTCTTCATCAGGAACTTTACCTATATCATGCAATAATCCGGCACGTTTTGCCAATTTAGCGTTCATGCCCAATTCTGCAGCCATTATGCCGCATAAGTTTGCAACCTCACGGCTGTGCATTAAAAGATTTTGACCGTAAGAGGAGCGGAACCTCATTTTGCCAACAATACGAACCAACTCTTTATGTAAACCATGAATACCGAGTTCAATTACAGTCCGTTCGCCAATTTCAATAATTTGTTCTTCTAATTGTTTGCGGGTTTTTTCAACTACTTCTTCAATACGGGCAGGGTGAATGCGTCCGTCAGTAACCAAACGTTGTAAGGATAATCTTGCTATCTCCCGCCGCAATGGATCAAAAGAAGAAAGGATGATTGCTTCAGGGGTGTCATCTACAATAAGATCCACGCCTGTAGCAGCTTCTATGGCACGAATGTTACGGCCTTCTCTGCCGATGATAGAACCTTTTATTTCATCACTTTCAAGATTGAAAACTGTTATGGCATTTTCAATCGCCTGCTCTGCTGCGGTACGTTGTATGGTTTGTATAATAAGCTTTCTTGCTTCTTTGTTTGCACGAAGTTTTGCATCATCTACAATTTCCTGCTGAATAATAAGTGCCTGGGAATTAGCCTCCTGACGGATGCTTTCCAGCAACTGAGTTTTAGCTTCTTCGGCGGTAAGTCCGGCTACCTTTTCAAGGCGGCGAACGTGCTCTTCCTGGTGTTTTTCGTATTCAAGCCTTTTTGCATTCACGGCTTCTGTTTGGCGGGAAAGATTTTCTTTAAGTGCCTCGTTATCTTTAACCAGTTTTTCAATATTCTGGTCTTTTTGGTTAACAGATTGTTCTTTCTGCTTTAAGCGATTCTCGTTCTCACTTAATTTTTGATTGCGCTGAGAAACTTCTCTTTCATACTCAGATTTTAACTGCACAAAGCGCTCTTTAGCTTCAAGCTGTTTTTCTTTTTTAATATTTTCTGCCTGTAATTTGGCGTCTGCTATTATTTTTTGAGATTGTTGTTCAGCTTCTTCTACTTCTTTCTTTGTATTTTTTGCAAATAGAAATTTACCCAGTAGAATGCCTATTATTAAAGCGGCTGCACCAATTATTATTGGAAGTATTTGTGTCATTAATTGTTAAGTTTTTAAAACGGTTCATAATCTTTAATCTGCTTATTCACTAAAACCGGAATGAGATTGTGACAAACGAAGATAATAAAAACTGTGGAAAATTATGGACAGGCTAAAGCACATTATCAATTTGCTCCTCAAATTTTGATAAAAGATGGGTGAATTCCTTTTCCATTTCAGGATTATTTGCAGCGGAAGTTTGAGTTGCATACCATATTAAAACCATGGCAATGTAATCCTGCATATCCTTTCCCGCAAACTGGGTTTTAAACTCAATTATTTTGTCGTTGATAATTTTTAAGGTTTTGCGTATCTGCTCTTCATCAGTGGCAAGGCTTTTTATGCGATACGTTCTGTCGCCAATTAAAATATTTATAGGAATGAGTTGCTCTACCATAATTAATCACTTAGCATTGTCATGCATTTATCAATTTCTTTTATGTAGGTATTTATCCTTTTCTCAAATTCTTTTTGATCACTTTCTGCCATACTGCCCGAGGCTACCTGTAAAATGATCACTTTTAGTTTAAGCTCTGCAATTGCTTCGCTAGATATTTCTTCGTTTTGTTTTAACTGAGCCAGTTTGTTGGTAAGGCTTTCATTTTCTTTTTTAAGGGCTACATACTTTTTTAATAACTGCTGCAACTTTTCATTTACTGATCTTATATGTGCTTCAAGCTGGCTCATTTATACTTTTCTTATTTCTGCACCTAATTGTTTTTCAAAAGTGGTGATCAATTTATTTATCATTGCATCAATCTCTTTATCAGTAAGGGTTTTCTCTTTATCTAAAAAAGTGAAGTTGATAGCGAGTGATCTTTTATCTGCGCCTATTTTTTCGCTTTCAAAAACATCAAACAACTTAACCGCTGTTAATTTAGTAAGATTTAATGAGTTTGCAAGCGCTTCTACATTTTGATAAGCAATTTTTTTATCTATAATAATGGATAGATCTCTATGAACTTCAGGATATTTTGCAACGGGCATATATTCTATCTTAATTTTTTTTGCTATCGCAGATAATTTTTCCCAGTAAAAATCTGCAAACAACACAGGCTGCTTAATAGAAAACTTCAATAATTTATTTTGCGGTATGGTTTCTATTTTTCCAATTGATTCATCATTGTAAAAAATATTTATTGAATTTTCATCAACGTTATACGTTGCATTTGCAATGCCAGATAAGTGCAGTAATTTTTCACAAACACCTTTTATATAAAAAATGTCTGCCTTGCTTTCTTTATTTCTCCAGCTTGCATTTGTTGTATCACCGGTAATAAACAAACACAAATGTTTTTCTTCTTTATACTTACTTATGCCCGTTGTTGAATAGGTATTCCCAAATTCAAAAAACTGCAGATCATTATTTTTATGATTAAGGTTGTGGGCAACCATTTCCAGTCCGGTTTCTAAAAGAGAAGGACGCATAACATCCAGTTCCGTACTTAAATTATTTAACAGCTTAACACTTGTTTGTAAAACCTCGTCATTATAATAAGCATTGTTGGTAATGGAATTGTTTAATGCTTCTGAAAAGCCAAGGCCGGTTAAATAATTACTTATTTTTTCCTGGTACGCAAATTCAAAACCTGCGGTTTCAATGGCGGGTGAAATGGTAATTGCCAAAGGAATTTCCACATTGTCCAACCCATCTATCCGCATAATTTCTTCAATAATATCTACCGGTAATAAAATATCTGGTTTACTAAAAGGCACAGCCACTCTTATGTCATCAAGCCCTTCTTTTAAAATTTCAAAACCCAGGCTTTTTAAAATATTTTTTATTGTATCAGGGTGATAATTTTTACCACTTATTTTCTTTAGATAATGATTTTTTAAAACCACTTCTGTTTTTTCTTTTGGTACCGGATAAACATCAATTATGTCAGATGTAATTTCTCCGCCGGCAATCTCTTTAATTAATATTGCTGCTTTTTTAAGCACGTTAACTGTGTTGCTTATATCAACACCTTTTTCAAAACGGCTTGATGCATCTGTTCTTAAGTTATGCAGCAGCGATGTTTTTCTTATTGATGTCGGTTCAAAAAAGGCGCTCTCTAAAAAAATATTTTTTGTTGCACTGGTTACGCCGCTTTGCAAGCCCCCAAAAACGCCCCCAAAGCACATTGGCTCAGTGTTTCCGTTACATATCATCAGGTCTTCTGCACTAAGTTTTCTTTCTTTTTCATCCAGCGTAATAAAAGGTGTTTGCGCAGCAAGATTTTTTATAATTACTGTGTTATTTTTTATTTTATCTGCATCAAATGCATGCAAAGGTTGGCCGGTATCATGCAAAATGTAATTAGTAATATCAACGATATTATTTATTGGCCTTATGCCAATACTTTTTAATTTTTGTTGCAGCCATGCCGGGCTTTGCTCAACTTTTATATTTGAAATGGATACACCTGAATAGCGCTGACAGGAATTGGTATTTTCAATAATAACTTTTACAGCCGAAGTATTGTTATCTGCTTTAAATCCGATAGCTATCGGATTATTTTTAAAAGGCGAGGTTGTGTAATTTTCTTTTTTGTTATGATGCGATAAATATGCACAAACATCTTTTGCAACGCCCCAATGGCTCATAGCGTCCATTCGGTTGGGGGTAATGCCAATTTCAAATATCCAGTCACTGTAAGGTTTAAAAAATTCTGATACTTCTGTACCCGGTATTGCATCATGGGGTAAAACCATAATCCCCTCATGGTTTTCGCCTAAGCCAATTTCATCTTCCGAACAAATCATTCCTTCACTTTCTATGCCCCTTATCTTTGCTTTTTTCATCAGCATTGCATCACCTTTAACAGGGTGAATAGTACTGCCCACGGGTGCTACAATTACCTTTTGACCTGCGGCAACATTATTTGCACCGCATATTATTTGCAATGGATTGTCGCTACCAATATTTACTTTAGTCAACTTTAATTTATCAGCTTCAGGATGTTTTACACATTCAGTTACCTCGCCGATAATCAGTCCCTTCAACCCACCTTTTACTTCCTCAAATTTTTCCAGGCTTTCAACTTCCAGCCCAACGGATGTAAGGATGGAACTTAATTTTTCGGGTTCAATTTTTTCGGGCAGGTATTCATTAAGCCAATTGTAGCTGATCTTCATTTATTGCTTCTGATAGTGATAAAAAATGCGGTTTAATTTTCAAAAATAAGCAACATGCAGTAAAGGCATTTAAATGATCATTTTTTCTTTGAGTTATGATAATGCCTTAGATAATTATTTTGAATATCCACTTACAAACCCAAATTTCTTTTGTCCCCAAAAATTGTGAATAACAAAACATTTTTGGCGCAAAATATTTTTAAATTGTGGAAAAGGTAGGAATATCTGTTTATTATGGGTTAATAAGTGCCAATTTGGGTGTTAATGTGTTTAGTATAACTTAATCAAAACTTAATGATTTTTTTTCAATATTTGTCTGTTACCTTAGCCGCCCTGTATCATTTTTTTAAAATGTACACAGTTTTTTACACCAATAATTTCTGCTTATAACACATGGATCTTACTAACCTTAATAAAGATAGAAAAAGCCGCCGTAAGGGCAGCTCACTGGAGCTGGGAACAATGATGTTTGGAAAAGTTCCGCCGCAGGCGAAAGACCTGGAAGAGGCGGTGTTAGGCGCCATAATGCTGGAAAAAAGCGCCTTTGATACGGTAATAGAAATATTAAAGCCTGAATGTTTTTATGTAGAAGCCAATCAACGGATTTATAGAAGTATGCAAGGCCTTCAGCAAAAAAATATGCCCATTGATTTGTTGACGGTTGTGGAAGAATTAAAATTCAGGGAAGAATTGGATATGGTTGGTGGAGCTTACTACGTTTCAAAACTTACCAATGCTGTTGTTTCATCTGCCAACATTGAAACCCACTCAAGAATTATTCTGCAAAAATTTATACAAAGAGAATTGATAAGAATAAGCGGTGAAATTATTGGTGATGCTTATGAAGACAGCACCGATGTTTTTGAATTGCTGGATGAATCGGAAAGCAAATTATTTGAAATAACCAACAATCATCTTCGCCGGGATTATGCAAGCATAAGTGATGTATTGGTAAAAACCATTCAGCGAATTGATGATTTGCGCCACCGCCAGGATGAAATAAGCGGCGTGCCCACCGGCTTTGCTATTTTAGATAGAATAACATACGGCTGGCAACCTACGGATCTGATTATTTTAGCAGCACGTCCTTCTGTTGGTAAAACTGCTTTTGCATTAAACCTTGCCCGCAATGCGGCTTTGCATCCCACCAAACCTACGGCAGTTGGTTTCTTTTCGTTAGAGATGAGTGCAGGGCAATTGGTACAAAGAATATTGAGTGCCGAAAGTGAAATTTGGCTGGAGAAAATTGCAAGAGGAAGATTGGAGGAGCATGAAATGAAACAACTATATAAAAAAGGGATTGAAAAATTAGCCTCTGCACCAATACACATTGATGATAGTGCAGCCCTGAATATTTTTGAGTTGCGTGCAAAATGCAGAAGGCTAAAAAACAAACACAATGTTGGTTTGATAATAATTGATTACCTGCAATTGATGAGTGGCACCAGCGAAAACCGCAACACTAACCGGGAGCAGGAGATTAGCCGTATTTCACGAGATTTAAAAGGCCTTGCAAAAGAGTTGAACATACCTATAATTGCCTTAAGCCAGTTAAGCCGTGAGGTTGAAAAGCGTGGTGCAAAAGACGGACAAAAAATGCCTCAGCTTAGTGATCTTAGAGAATCGGGGGCAATAGAGCAGGATGCCGATATGGTAATGTTTTTATACCGTCCGGAGTACCATGATATTACAGCAAATGAAATGGGTGAAAGCAACAAAGGTGAAACGCATGTGCGTATTGCAAAACACAGAAACGGTCAACTGGATACCATTAAATTAAAAGCGCTTTTGCACATTCAAAAATTTATTGAAGAAGATGGCGGAGATATGGGAACGCCTTTGCCCGCCGGTAACTGGAAACCTGTAAGTGATATTGATAATGATGGCGCAAAACTTTACATACAAAAAGGTAGTAAAATGAATGATGGCGAGTTTGATGATGAAACACCGTTTTAAAAGCCCCCTCTATCTCCCCCAACGGGGGAGAAAATGAGATTATTAATATGTTATTACCTATTTTTTTTCAGGAGATTATTGATGAATCATCATTTAGTTTAAGTGAAGAAACCTCAAAACACATTACCCAGGTTTTACGGATGAAGGAAGGTGAGCACCTTCAACTTACAGATGGGAAAGGGAAAATACTTGCCGTAGAAATAATCACAGAAAATAAAAAAGCTACAGAAGTAAAGGTTATTTCAACATCTAACATCCCACATCGTACATCAAACATCACTATTGCAATTTCGCTGATAAAAAATGCCAGCCGCTTTGAATGGTTTCTTGAAAAAGCAACAGAGATAGGTATTGCAGAGATTATTCCACTGGTTTGTGAGCGAACTGAAAAACAACATTTTCGCTTTGATAGGATGAAAAATATTTTAATTAGTGCAATGCTGCAATCGCAACAGGCATGGTTACCGATATTGCATGAGCCTATAAAATTTAAAGAGTTGGTAAAAAATTCTAATCATCAAAAAAAATATATTGCACATTGTGAAGAGAGTGAAAAACATGCTTTGCATCAGCATATCAGCACATCAGCACATCAGCTAATTTGTATTGGTCCCGAAGGAGATTTTACCAAAAATGAAATTGCATCTGCGCAGCAAAATAATTTTATACCCGTAGCCTTAGGCAATACAAGATTGCGGACAGAAACAGCCGGAATTGTGGCTGCTGTTTTACTTAATCAACAATAATTTTAATGAGCAGAATCAGTTCCTGCAGGTTCGCTCTCTTTGTAATGCGGTTCATGCAACTCTACAGGACGGGAAATCTTTTTTTGCTTTTTAAACATGTACATATTCAGCATTTCCACCACAAAAGAAAAGGCCATACCGAAATAAATATAATTTTTTAGTCCCAGCTGATGAGAGGCTTCAGAGTTCCAGCCTTCCATAACAAGGCTCAGCCCAATCATAACTAAAAAGGAAAGTGCCAGCATTTTTAATGTTGGATGCTTGTGGATGAATGAAGAAATTTTAGGGCTGAATTTAAACATTACTATCATGGCAATCACCACAGCAGCTATCATAATTTCAACATACTTTGCCGTACCGCCGGCTGTAATAATACTGTCAAAAGAAAACACAGCATCTATCAGCATTATTTGCCCGATAGCATTGGCAAGTGTTATGCCTTTGTAATTTTTAGGGTCTTCATTCGGGTCTTCACCTTCAAGTTTACCGTGAATTTCTTTTACTGATTTATAAATAAGAAATAGCCCGCCCAAAATCATAACTATGCTTGCCAAATCAAAACCTTTTCCAAATAAATTAAAAAGTGATTTACCTTTTTGCGAAAGCAACCAGCCCAATCCTACCAATAATAAACTGCGGGATGCGATACCGGTTACCATCCATATCAATCTTGCTTTTGCTTTATCTTTCGCATCTTTAAGGCGGTTCATAATAATGCTTACAAAAATTACATTATCTATGCCCAGCACCACTTCCAGCACAACAAGAATTAAAAAACTGATGATACTTTCACTCGTAAAT
>JBKJLG010000369.1:0-4169 GCA_046596995.1 Chitinophagaceae bacterium | reverse complement strand
AGCATTAAAATTTTAGTGTGTAAATTTACAGCCAAACTTTTTAGAAAAAATCATTACCTCAGTCCGTCAATTGTTATAAAAAAATGCAATGGCAGAATGATTAAATGACCAATGACCAAATGATTAAAATAGGTAACCTGCAACTTCCTGATTTTCCATTGCTGCTTGCACCAATGGAAGATGTTAGCGATCCGCCATTTCGTGCTGTTTGTAAAGATAATGGCGCAGACCTGATGTACACTGAATTTATAAGCAGTGAGGGATTGATTAGAGATGCAATTAAAAGCCGTAAAAAGCTGGACATTTTTGATTATGAAAAACCGGTAGGCATACAAATTTTTGGCGGCGATGAAGACAGCCTTGCTATGGCTGCAAAAATAGTGGATGCAACAAACCCCGATCTTTTAGATATAAATTTTGGATGCCCCGTAAAAAAAGTTGCTTGCAAAGGTGCAGGTGCAGGCGTTTTAAAAGATGTGCCCTTAATGATAAGACTTACGGATGCTGTGGTAAAAAGCACTTCGCTGCCCGTAACGGTAAAAACTAGATTGGGCTGGGATGACAATACAAAAAATATTGAAGAGGTTGCAGAGCGGTTGCAGGATGTTGGCATAAAAGCGTTAGCTATACATGGCCGCACCAGGGCACAAATGTATAAAGGTGAGGCTCAATGGGAGTTGATTGCAAAAGTCAAAAATAACCCCAGAATAAATATTCCCATTTTTGGCAACGGCGATATTGACTCACCACAAAAAGCCCTGGAATATAAAAATAAATATGGCGTAGATGGAATAATGATAGGGCGTGCTGCTATTGGTTATCCGTGGATTTTTAACGAGATAAAACATTATTTTACCACCGGGCAATTGCTTGCGCCACCAACCATTGAAGAAAGAGTGGCTGTCGCAAAAAAACATTTGATGCGTTCAGTTGAATGGAAAGGCCCTGTTGTAGGCATTAATGAAATGCGTCGGCATTACACAAATTATCTTAAGGGCATGCCGAACATTAAAGAATACCGGAGCCGTCTGGTTACCTTAAGCGAGGTTGAAGAAATTATTGCCGTGCTCGATGAAATTGTAAAGCATTACGCTGACTTTGATTTTGAAAGAGAGCCCATAGTTTTACAAAACTATCATGAGCATTGTCCGGTGTAGGTGTCTGGCGACTTTGAGTCGCCTGACACTTCCCTGAAAACTTACCAATTACTCAACCTTATACCAATTGCATAGGGCATCATTTTTAAGCCATTTTCAAAAATTGAATTAGGGCTGTAAGAGCCATACAAACGGGCAGGCCCCAAACCTAGTTCAGCAATGTAAGAGAACTTCCATTTTTCAAGATCGTAATCACCACGGTTTTTGTGTTTGTTGCGTTCTCCGCTTATCTGTTTGTTGCGACTGCTGTATAAATAACCCATGCTTACACCGGCACTAAAATTTATTCCACCAGAAACTTTTGGATTGGTAACAAAGTTCAGCATTACAGGCACCGTTGCGTAATCGGCTGCCAGCTTGTTTTTAGAGAAGGAAATGCTATCTCTGAAAACAAAAGCATGGTTAATGGTTTGTAAATTATTGTATGGGTTTGCGCCATTTTCTTTAAAGCTTATGTTAGATTTAAAACGATAATTATTAAGCTCTATCCCTAACCCATATTTTAAATTTACATAATGCTTTATCAAATTGCGGCGCTGCATAAATGCCCATATGTTTACATTAGTTGATTTACCGGTGCGTAATTTAAAATCGCTTTGCCCCAGTGCGGCAGTGCCAGGCTTATTTACAATATAATTTTGTGTAGTAGCGGATGCATAGTTTGTTTTATCGCTCCAGTTGGCAAAGCCAAGATCAATGACCCAGTTAGCTGTGCTGATGTTTGATTTTTTTTGATTTTTATTACCACCGCCGATAGTGATAGTGGTTTCTTGACGTTTTCTGTCAGGTGCTTCCTTTTTAATAATTATCATTCCCCCAATGCGTATGGTATCGGTGCTGCTTTTTTTAGAAGAATCTATTTGTGCAGAGAGCTTGGTGGCTATGATAAATGCACAAAAAAGCAATGTCGTAAATTTTATCTCTTTCATAATGTTGTGGTATTAATTTTCTTGCGTAGCTGGTATGCTGCTTACTTTAAATGATTTTTCCCGTAAGGGATTTTTTCTTTCTATAACTCTTTTTGCTTTTTTTAAGAAGATGCCTATTTTACTTTTCCTGAATTCTTCCTGTGTTACATTATAAAAAATATAATTCTCGCTTTTTACTTCCTCTTCGGTTAGAAAAGATGCACTTTTTACAAAGTTGTTTTGTGTGGCGTTTATAATTTTGTCTTCTGTAGAAGATGTTATTGCATTAGCAAGATCAGCACTGTTAGGGTTAGTTACAATGGGTTCTTCTTTTTTAGGTAAAATGATCGCCACGTCCTGTTGAGGTAATTGAGGCTTCTTTGTTACATCCGGAATTATTTTTTCAATGGGCAAAAGCGATTTTTCCGGAGTTGACATTGGGTTTTGCTCAGAAGAAACAACTGCGTTCCTATTGTTTTTTTCTTCAGGTAATTTAATATTATCCGTTGGGGCAGTTACATAATTAAAACTATCAGCTATTGGTATCATCTGCTTTGGAGGCTTTATATTATTTCCTTGCTTTGCTGTGGGAATAATATTATCTCCGGTTTTATTTTTTTCAAGATAAGTTATGCCTGCCCATAACCCTGCACCCACCAAAATAGCCGCTGCCAAGGCTCTTCGCAAGTTCATGTAAACAACTTTTCTATCTTTTTTGTATAATAAATTTTTATCAGGATAAACAATTGCAGTATCCGGTTCCAATTTTAACTGCTGTAATAAATCAAATTCATTTTGTAAAGATGGATTTGAGATCAATAGTTTCTCTGTTGCTGTCTTTTCAGATTGAGAGAGTTCATTATCATGATATAAAAGAAATTTTTCTTCATGATCCTGTATTCTTGCTTCATCTTCCCGTACTAAAGAAATTTTATTTTCAAAAAGAATTGTATTGTCTGCTTTAAGAATGGAGGAAAGCAATAAAGAAAGCTCTTCCTGCAAATCCGGGTTTTCCATAACAAAGTCATCAACAGCTAATTTTTCTGCAGGAGATAATTCTTTATCAGCGTACAGTAAAAAAAACTCTTCGTAATTATGCCGGTTGATGTTCATTTTCTTTTAAATCACATTTTCTTTTTTGCCTAAATATGTTTTCAATTGCAGCCGTGCCCGGTGCAGGTAAACTTTCACCTGGCTTTCGCTAAGGTTAGTAATTTTACCAATCTCTTCGTACGTGTAGCCTTCATAATCTTTTAATAAAACAAGGCTCCTTTGTGTTTCACTTAGTTTATACAAGGCTGCATCTAATATTTTTTTTACTGAATGCTGTTGTACATCTGTTATTCTTGTTTCTTCTTTAAATTCATCTCTTAAGGTTATCTTTTTATTTTTTCTAATGTGATCTATCATTTGGTGGTAAGCCACAGTAAAAAGATAAGATTTACTTCTTTCATTATCTACATGAGCCCGGTTTATCCATAATTTCTCAAAAGCCGTTTGTACTACATCCTGGGCATCTTCTTTATGGCGCAGGTTCTTCAATATAAACCGGTACACATTATCTGCATAGATGCTTACACACTGATTATATTCTTCCTCCGTCATATTAGAAATGGCAATTTAAAATTACGCTGATAAGCTGGTGATTTGTGGTATTATACGCAGTTTGGTTTTAAAAGTTACAAAGCTTTACCCTATTTCTTTAATTAAAAAATAACTTCCACTTCTTAAGCATCTCCGAAAAGTCTCCCTTCAGGGAGATTTAGAGGGTACTTTTATCAATTTCATGTAGGTTTGCGGCAGCTAATTAAGTATATATGAATACAAATTTTACGGAAAGAGTTGCTGCAGAGCTTGAAGAAATTAAGCTCGCAGGGCTTTATAAAAATGAAAGAATAATCACCAGTGCCCAGGGCGCTAAAATAAGAGTTAATGGTAAAGAGGTTTTAAATTTTTGTGCAAACAATTATCTGGGTTTATCGGCACATCCAAGGGTGATAAAAGCCTCAAAAAGATATAATGAAGAAAGAGGTTATGGTTTAAGCAGTGTGCGCTTTATCTGCGGTACGCAGGATATACATAAAACATTAGAGAAAAAAATAGC
>JBKJLG010000258.1:0-2822 GCA_046596995.1 Chitinophagaceae bacterium | reverse complement strand
CAATAATTTTTGCATGTTCTCTTTATAATACACCACTTCCCAATTGCCAGGTATGTACAGATTGTAGTTAAGCGCATTTAAAATTGGCTGTATTGCTTTGCCGGTCGTCTTCACACTAAGTTCACTGCCCTGAAACATATCGCCGGTATCAATGATGAAAGTGTTTGGATTTTTCTTGCGTGCCATTTCAAAGTACGTTGCAAGATTTGCATAGCCGCCGGTTTTGCGAAACACGGCTTTATTGTTTTCCCAAAACAATTCATCGTGCGGATGAAGCTGACAATGTACATCTGTAGTTTGTAATAAAGAAACTATTTGTTGTCCGCGTTTAATGGGTGTTTTTATAACCTCATCATTTTCAATTTCTTCATCTTTAGAGGCTGAAAATGCAGATAGTGGATTGACAGAAATACCCAGCCCTGCAAGGGTAGAAAACTTCAAAAAATTCCGTCTTGTATTTTGGTCAGGCATCGTTATATATTCTTTGATTTTTTTTACGCAAAGGAGCAAATAATAAAAGTTTTTTCTTTGTGTATTAGCATATTTTTTCTTTATTAATTTGCGTATGATGAGACCTAACAGTTTTTTAAAACCTGTTAGGTCTTGCTACTAATTTGTTTTTTTCATTTCTTTTCTCTTCGCAATAATTAGTTTAAAGGGTCCGTACTTGTGTTGTTCCTCACTAAACCCATCGGTGTATGGACCAAAAGGATGGTCAATAGGTTTAGCGGCAATATTGGGCCAATCGTTTTTCATATCAGCTTTAGGTCGGGGCTGTGAGTTTATAAAAGCGGAAACATCCCAGGCTTCTTCATTGGTTAATACGGGAGACTGATGAGTTGCCTGATTGAAGGGCATGTTATCTTTTACATAGCCCGCAAAACGCGACAAACGAAATAATCCTGCACCGGTATTGTAACTTTGTTTGCCCCACAAAGGCGGATAAGTATAACTGATATTATTTATAATTTTTAATCCTTCACCATTTGTACCGTGACAGCTTTGGCACTTTTGAATGTATACGATTTGTCCCTTTGCGGGGCTGGCAGCCCTATCTAAATAAGGCAAATCAACTATGCCTGCTCCTTTAGGTTTTTCACCTTTTTTTACGTTCTGCCCGAGCCATTGCATGTATGCGATAATTGACTTCATTTCATAGCCAGATGTATCAATCGCTTTTCCATTTAAACTGCGCTCAAAACAATCGTTTACACGTTTAGCAATATTTTCAATTGTACCGCTCCGCTCCCTGAATTTTGGATAAGTGGAAGCCACTGCGCCGTAATTATTTCCCCAAGGGCGGGTACCTGCATCTAAGTGGCAGTTTTGGCAATTCATACCATTACTAATTTGTGATATTGAACCACGGGGACCAAGATATTTTGAAGTGTTAGCAATTAAATCCTCTCCATAAATAATCATCTTGCGCTTATCATCTTTTGTAATATTATCCGAATATAAGCTGGGTGCTAACCAGTAATCCGGCGCATTTTCCTCTGAAAGATTTTGCTCATTTGGGGTAGTGGTATCCATCTCCCTGGCAACTACAGTAGCTACTGCAAAAAGTAAAAAGTAAACAAACCAGTGTTCCTTGAAATGTTTTTTCATTGGCAACGTTTGTTTGTAAATTAATGCCTTTATAAATGAAGATTTTCTTTTTAAAATTTATTTGTTTGACGTACCAGTTTATTCTACGGGCTTTCCTGCTTTTTTCCAGGCAGCAATACCACCATCCATATTATACACTTTATAACCTTTGGTTGTCAACCATTTTGCAGCTGCAGCGCTTCTTCCTCCAACCAAACAATAAGTATACACTGGTTTTGATTTATCCAATGTTTGCACCTTTTTTACAAACTCCTCCTGGTTAGTCCAGTCGGCTAAAACAGCATTTTTTAAATGACCAGTTTCATATTCACCTGCAGTACGAACATCAAGCACCTGCACATTTTGTTTTTTTACACGTTTTTCAAAATCATTAATTGATAGATTGGGTGACTGCTGTGCAATGCTGTTGCAGGCAGTTAAGGTGGCGCCAATAAATAATATCAGCAAAAAGAATTTTTGTAAGCGCATATTTATTTTTTTGGTTATTGTTGTTTCTCAATTCTTTCTTCAAACATCACAGCCAGGCTAACGTTTACTGGTTGCCTGTGTTTCCGTATTTCTTTTGCCTTTTAAATGAACCAATTATTAAAGCACCAAATATGGCAAAGTAAATGGCGCTTCTATATGGATTGGATGTAATGGCGCAGGTGCCTGTTAAGCATCCAACATATTTCCAATAAATAAAGCCTGCTATTGCTCCCAGCAAAGCACCAATGAAATACAGCTTATTTGCTTGAATCCACTTCTTCATAATGTATGTTTTCTGTTTTCTTGTTAGTAGAACGCGGATTAACTGCACAACCTGCGGCTCCACAACATCCAATATTTGCAAAAGCCATTCCGGCAAATGCAGCACCTAAAATTATTGTAATGGTATCTTTTGACACAATGCCTTGCACCAGGATAGCAAGACCTAATACCAATCTTAGCATCCGCATAAAATTCCATCCCTGTAATTTCGTTTTCATAATTATTGTAGTTGTCTTTTTAGATTTGACCATGCACCGCCATTTTAAACTTCAACTCCGGCTGCCGATAAAATTGACTTTGCCGCTCCGCTCCGATTGCCGCTACGACAAACAGTGACGACGGGCTTCTTTAATTTTTTCAGGCTCTCCGCTTCTTTTTTTATAACATCAAGAGGAATGTTTTTTGAACCCTCAATATGACCTGCCTGGTATTCGCCCTTCGTTCTTACATCCACAATTAATGCA
>JBKJLG010000196.1:0-2550 GCA_046596995.1 Chitinophagaceae bacterium | reverse complement strand
GCGGCTTTTTTATTTGTATTTTTGAGGATGCGTATTACGGCTTTATTTTCCGCAATAATTAGTGTTTTGTTTTTAGTCCGCTGCGCAGATTATAAAACAAATACAGCTGTAAGTATTAAAGATCCCTTACAATCACAGGCATTTTTCCCCGTAACAAAATATATTTTAGGTCAGCTTCATGAAATTGATAGCTTGCCCGTTACACCGCTTAAAATCACCACCATAAATGGAAAAACAGATTCTGTCTGGATGAAAAAAGAAGAAATCAGGATATTTTCTCAGCCATTTTTGCAACCAGAAATTGATACCACAAACCTTAAATCATTTTTTTTACAAAGATCTTTTTTAGATCAAAGCATTAATGCTTTTACTTTTTCTTACGACGCAGTAAATACGCTACCAGACACACTTTCGCTTAAAAGATGGAATGTATATATTGATCCTCAAAAAAATATAGTGAAAAGAATTTACCTGGTTAAAGAGCAAAATATTAATGGACAACAGCAAACTATACAACTCACCTGGAAATCTGATCAATGGTGTAAAATAACCACCATCACCACATCTGCAAATAACACATCCCAAACTAGAGAAGAGACAATGAAGTGGAACTTTACAGAGTAACGCAACTTTTAAAACAAATGTTCAAAGTGGTAAATTTGCATTTGCATGACACCCGAATCGTTTCAAAAGATTTTAAAATCATTACCCAACCAGCCGGGTATTTATAAATATTTTGATGACCGTAATGAAATAATCTACGTAGGCAAAGCAAAGAGCATTAGAAAAAGAGTAAGCTCTTATTTTACAAAAACATTTACTGGCTATAAAACCTTTGAACTTGTAAAACGCATAAGCCGTATTGAGTTTACCATAGTAGATTCTGAGCAGGATGCATTTTTATTGGAGAATTCTTTGATAAAACAATTTCAGCCAAAATTTAATATCAATTTAAAAGATGATAAATCATACCCTTTTCTTGTAATAAAAAACGAAGCTTTTCCACGTGTATTTTTAACCCGTACCAAAATAAATGATGGCTCACAATATTTAGGTCCGTTTACTTCTGTGGGTAAGGTTAGGGAGTTGCTGGAATTTATTAAACAAAATATTCAGTTGCGTACCTGCAAATTAAATCTCACCCCATCCAATATTGCAAAAGATAAATTTAAAGTTTGTCTGGAATATCATTTGGGCAATTGCAAAGGCCCGTGCGAAGGTTTTCAAACCCAGGAAGATTACACACAAGGATTAGCACAATTAAAAAATTTAATGAAGGGTAATTTATATCCTGTAGTACAACATTTTAAACAGGAGATGCAAAGCCATGTGGAAAAAATGGAATTTGAAAAAGCAGAATTTATTCGCAAAAAGATAGATCACCTGCAACATTATCAATCAAAATCCAAAGTAGTAAATGAAAATTTAGGCAACATAGATGTGTTCTCTATTATTAAAGAGGGTGATAGTGCTTACGTGAATTATTTAATGGTGAGTAACGGTACAATTGTGCTTACCAAAACCATAACGCTGGAGCAAAAGCTTGATGAAACGCCGGAAGAGGTTTTGCTTTTTTCTATTGCGCAATTACGGGCTACATTCAACAGCGAGGCAAAAGAAATAATTGTTCCGTTTGAAATAGTATATCCTGAGCCGGCCATTACCGTAACATTTCCCAAAGCAGGAGATAAAAAGAAGTTATTGGAGCTCTCAGAAAAAAACGTGAATTATTTTAGGGAAGAATTGAGCCGCAAAAAAATGTTGCAACTGGAAGATAAAACTGATAGCGAAAAAAAGAAAGCGCTTGAACAATTACAAATAGATCTGCATTTGCCTGCATTGCCTCTGCACATTGAATGTTTTGATAATTCAAACTTCCAGGGAAGCTACCCTGTATCTGCAATGGTGTGTTTTAAAAACGGCTTGCCTGATAAAAGCAACTACCGGAAATTTAATGTAAAAACTGTTGAAGGCATAAATGATTTTGCTACCATGAAAGAAGTGGTTTACCGGCGCTACAAAAGGCTTGTACTGGAAAACACTCCGCTTCCTCAATTAATAATTATTGATGGCGGTAAGGGACAATTAAATGCAGCAGTGGAAGCTATAAATGAACTAAACCTGGAAGGGAAACTTTCCATTGTAGGCCTGGCAAAAAACGAAGAAGAACTTTTTTTTCCCGGAGATCAGCAATCGATAAAATTACCCTGGGATAGCGGCAGCCTTAAATTGATACGGCGCATAAGAGATGAGGTACACCGCTTTGGTATAAATTTTCACCGCAACCAACGTAGCCGTGGCACTTTTGTAAACGAACTTGAACAGATAAAAGGCATTGGAAAGAACACCGCAGATTCTCTTTTAAAACAATTTAAATCAGTAAAAAAAATAAAAGAACTAACCGAAGAAGAATTAATAAAAGCAGTGGGAAGTTCAAAAGCGAATATCATTTTAAATTATTTTTCCCCGTCAGATTCTATAATTCCTAATACCTAAAATCATAGTCAAAAAAAAGGGCCAGGATAAAAATCCAGCCCCGTTTAAAATCCA
>JBKJLG010000152.1:0-4176 GCA_046596995.1 Chitinophagaceae bacterium | reverse complement strand
ATTTTTTTACAAGCATAAATTACTTACTACAAACATTAAAAAAAGTTATGTAAAAACTGAGCTTAAATTTGGCATATCACAAATATTTTTTCAACTTAATTTATTTGTTTTAGCCTCCGCCGATAAATTTATGATTGATCGGCTATTGCATGACAAAGCCGGTCTGGGTGTATATTTTGTCGCCAATCAGTTTGCATTTATCATCAATGTAATTGTTACAGCATTTTATTTTTCGTACCAGCCGGTGTTGTATAAATACTTAACCCATTTTACTATTGAAAATAAATACAAGCTGATAAGAATTAAATATCTGTTTATTGTTTTTTTGTTTATTTGCACCATTCTCCTTTGTATTGCAACTCCGGTATTTTATAAGCTGTTTATAAAAAATACAGCATACCATCAGGGCATTGCCTATGTAGCATGGAATGCTTTTGCATATTTTTTCTGGGGCTTGTATGCTTTGTTTTTAGGATATCTTTATTTCTACAGAAAAAATAAAATCGTGATTATCTTTTCTGTTTTTAGCGTTACCGTTTGCCTCTTATCAAATTATTTTTTAATAAAACAGTATCAGATAATGGGGGCTGCTTATGCAAATCTGTTAACTTATTTTATACTATTTATTACAATATTAATAACCGTAAACCGCTTATTTAAACTAAAATTTCCATGGTTTGATTTTAAAATGCTTTTTAGAAACCAAAAATGACAAAACCACTAAGCCCTCTTACCGGAAAATCAAATACCATGCTTACAGATATTTTTTTATCTGAAGATATTATTATGCTTTATCAAAAACAATTGGGTATAAATGTTTCACGTTTTTTTTCAACAGAAAAAATATTTTTGTACAAAGATGCAGACAACGGCTATCGCTTTTATTATCCGCAAGGTATTGATGGTGACGGAAAATTTTATGAAACACTTCAGCATATAGAGGGAGAAAATTATTACCATAGTTGGAAGTTTGAAAACCAACTTGCATACAACATCATACAAAAAGATGATAAGGTGTTAGATATTGGCTGCGGCACAGGAAATTTTTTAATGCGTGTCAAGGAAAAAACAAAAAATGTTTTTGGGCTGGAGTTAAATAATAAAGCTGTGGAAACTTGCCTTGGTAAAGGGTTATCAGTATCAGCAGAGTTGATAGAAGAACATGCAATGAATAACCAAAAAAATTATGATGTTGTCTGCATGTTCCAGGTATTAGAGCATATTTATGATGTAAACTCTTTTTTAAAAAATGCTATAAGCGTTTTAAAAAACGGTGGCAAGTTAATTATCGGGGTACCCAACAGCGATCCTTACTTTTTAGGGTACGATAAATATTCAACACTCAATCTTCCTCCCCACCATATGGGTTTATGGAATAAAAAAGTGTTTAAAAAAATGGAAGTATTGTTTAATTTACAAATGGTTAAAGTAGAATACGATACAGTAACCATCAGCGCTTCAGCTTATGTGCATGCCAAATATCTGGCAGGCGTAAAATCATTGCCTGCCCATCATTCAACAAAAGAAAAAGCATTAATAGGTTTTTGGGCAATTATAACATTGCCCCTTACGATACTTAAAAAAATATTGGGAAGGCTGCACGGCGCACACATTGCCGTTGTTTTTAAAAAAATATGAAAAAAACAATCCTTCATATTATTGATGACCTTGGACGGGGAGGAGCTGAAATTGTTTTAGCCACTACAGTCAAACAATTATCAGAATATAATAATATTATTGTTACACTTTATCCTAAAAACGAATTTGGCAATGAGCTAAAATTTTATAAATATTATTGCCTGAATGTAAAATCATTTTTATTACTGCCAACAGTTATTTCAAAGTTTAAAAAAATAATAAAAGAAAACAATGTTGATATTGTACACTCCCATTTATTTTGGTCAACTGTGTTGTGCCGGCTGGCAGTGCCAGGCAAAATCCCTCTAATAACGACTATACATGCATTCATCGCATCTTCTCTGGAATATAAATATTTTCATATACGCTTTGTAGATAAGCTCACTTATGGGTTAAGAAAAAATATAATTATTGCTGTTGCTGAAGGTGCCAGGCAGGAATATTTTAATTTTCTTAAATTAAAACCATATCGATCGTATGCACTACATACATTTGTTGATACAAGTCAATTTGACTACCATAAAAAAAACAACAGAACAAAACCGGAGGATATATGCAAACTTATTTCCGTAGGAAATTTGCGGCAACAAAAAAATCAAATATTTTTATTGGAGGCATTTAGACATCTGGATAAAAAAGAATACCAGCTTGATATTTATGGTGAGGGCATTCTAAGAAATGAACTTGCATTGTTTATAAAAGAAAATAATATTAATGTAAATTTAAAAGGCACCGTTAATAATTTAGCGGCGCTAATTAATGAATATGATCTTTTTGTAATGGCGTCGAAATACGAAGGTTTTTCGTTGGGTGTTTTAGAAGCAATGGCAATGAAAATGCCGCTGTTATTAAGTGATATAGGATCTTTTAGGGAGCAATGTGCTGATACCGCAACTTATTTTAAAGAAAATAATGTTGAAGATTTTATTACAAAACTTAAAAAAATTACTGCTGATAAAAATGAGATGAAACTAAGAGGAGAAAAAGCATATGTACGAGTAGTGGAAAATTTTACACTGGAGCATCATATGGTTGGCTTAAGAAATATTTATCAGGAAACGCTACAGGCAAAATGAAACGGTTACAAGAAAATACTTTTTCATTCCAGCAACATTTAGAGACTTAGCAATTGTAAAAATGTATTTAAAAAAATTGTAACCACTATTCAGCATATTTTTGAAGCATCGAAAGTATGATCTCTAAAAAAATTTTATTTATTTCGTACGATGGGCTAACTGATCCTTTGGGTCCAAGCCAGATAATTCCTTATTTGGCAGGCTTAACAAAATATGGTTATGCATTTACAATTCTAAGCTGTGATAAACCACACCTTTACAATAACAAAAAAAAATATGTTGAAGAACTTATAAAGTCCTACCCAATAAAATGGGTATCGATTCCCTACCACAAAAATCCCCCGGTACTCTCTTCAGTTTTTGATTTTTACAAATTAAAACAAACGGCAAATGAGCTGCACAAAAAAGAAAAGTTTGATATGGTGCACACCAGGCCTGGCTTGCCTGCCCTAACCGGCTTATGGCTTAAAAAAAAATATGGAATAAAGTTTTTAAATGACATTCGTGGCTTTTGGGCAGATGAAAGAGTGGATGGCGGAATGTGGAACCTGAAAAATCCTTTGTATAAAAAAATATATTCATTTTTTAAAAAGAAAGAATTTGAATGTATAGAAATTGCAGATCATAATGTTTGCCTTACGCAAAGAGCAAAAGCAGAAATACAAAGCTGGAAAAATATTTCGCAAAGATCCATAGATATAGAGGTCATTCCTTGTAGTGTAGATATACAATTATTCTCACCAGAAAATATCGACCAGAGCCTTAGAGAGAATTTTAAAAAAGAGCTAAATATAAAAAATGAAGATTTTATTCTGAGCTATCTGGGCTCTATAGGCGGTTGGTATTTAATTGATGAAATGATGGAATTTTTTAAAACATTATTAGAAAAAATTCCTAACTCAAAATTTCTTTTTATTGCGCCGCACAGGAGAGAAGTAATTTATAAGGCTGCAAAAAAATTCAATATTTCTCAAGAGAAAATAATTGTTCGCTCTGCCGATCACCATCAGGTTCCGACATTGCTATCGCTAAGTAATTTATCAATCTTCTTTATAAAAGCCTGTTATTCTAAAATTTCATCTTCCCCTACAAAGCATGGCGAAATTATGGCAATGGGCATACCGGTAATTACAAACAGTGGCGTGGGAGATGTAGAAGAGGTTACTGATAAATTCAATAGCGGTTATGTAATTAAATCTTTTACTGCAGATGAATATAAAAAAGTGATCGACAATATACTTTCCAGCTCCTCTTTTGATACCATGGAAATAATTAATGGGGCAAAAAGCTATTATAATTTAGAAACAGCCGTTAAAAAGTATGCTGATGTGTATAACTTCATTTTTTCAAAAAATAGTTGATTCCATTTGAAAATCACTTCATTATATAATTTTTCCTGTGAATATTACCTTTTTTAGAATCAATATCTGTCCGGCCAGTCTTCTATTTTTTAACATTTACA
>JBKJLG010000216.1:0-2657 GCA_046596995.1 Chitinophagaceae bacterium | reverse complement strand
TAAAAAAGCGGAAGCTTGTACTTTATAACATTTGCTTTTATGGTTGCCTTTCTATCTTCATCATGAGTATAATCAAATGGCGATGCCGAGAGATTTATCATCACATCAGGAGATTGTTTCATCAATTCATCCATCGGGCAAATGCGGTATAAGGGATTGTCCCCAAGGTTCCAAATATCTTCGCAAATGGTTACTGCCAGCCGCTTTCCTTTAAACTGCATAATGTTCCAGTTATAGGCTGGTTCAAAGTATCTATACTCGTCAAATACATCGTAGTTAGGCAGGCAGGTTTTATGTGCTATGGCTTTTATTTCTTTTTCATACAAAAGAAAAGCTGCATTAAAAAGGTCTTTCCCTTCTTTAATAGTATTTCTATCAGGAGCGCCAACCAGTACACCTATCGTATCTGCATGTTCCTTGATAATGTCTAATGCTTTGTAGCATTTATCAATAAAATCTTTGAACTCTAAAAAATCTTTTGGTGCATAACCACATACACAAAGTTCACTGAAAACAACCAAGTCGGCGTTTTGAGACTTAGCATCATTGATAGCAGTGATGATCTTTTCGGTGTTACTTTCAAAATTTCCGATGTGATAATTTTGCTGAGAGAGAAAGATTTTCATAGTATAAAATTAACGATTAGTAATTTTGTCTGAACCATGATTTATTAGATTAAAGGATTATCAGATTAAAAAATACACTATGAAGAATATCTTTTATTTAATTGCATCTGTCTTGCTTTTTTGTTCCTGCAATGATAAAGACACTCCTGATGTTTCAAAAATAAAAATTGATATTAAAACGCAACGGTTTGAGAAAGATTTTTTTTCCATTGATACCAATAATGTTTTACCTGAACTCGAAAAACTTCGCTTGGCTTATCCTGTTTTTATAAATGATTTTACCGGGCAGATATTGGGATTTGATAACAAAACCCCACCCGATAGTTTATCAAAATATATGAAATTGTTTATTAAAGATTATCACTTTGCCAAAGACAGTGCAGATAAAGAATTTGGTGACTTTAGCAAATATGAGAGTGAAATAAAAAAAGGGTTGCAATTTGTTAAGCATTATTTTCCTGCATACAATACGCCGGCAAAAATTATCACCTTTATTGGGCCATTCGATGGCTATAGCGATGTGTTAACAACCGATGCTTTAGCCGTTGGCTTACAGCTTCACCTTGGCAAGAATTTCTCATTTTACCAAAGCACCGTTGGCAAAGATCTTTTTCCTGATTACATAGCCAGCAAGTTTGAGCCGGAATACATTTCTGTAAATTGTTTAAAAAATATCACTGACGATATGTTCCCTGATAAAAGCATTGGCAAGCCTTTGGTTGAGCAAATGGTGGAAAAGGGTAAACGCATTTATCTTCTTAATAAATTTTTACCTGACTCTGATGAGCATTTAAAAATTGGCTATACGCATCAGCAATTAAAAGATTGTTATACCAACGAAGCAGTGATTTGGAACTTTTTTTTAACTAACAACTTGCTGAATAATGCAGAGCAAAATATTTTAAAAAACTACATAGGTGATAGTCCTAAAACCCAGGAGCTGGGCGAAGGCTCACCAGGAAATATCGGTACATTTTCGGGCTGGCAAATAGTTAAGAAATTTATGAATGAGCATAGCGGTGTCACTCTACAGCAACTAATGCAAATGGATGCAAGAGAAATTTATAGTCAGTCAAAATACAAACCAAGGACCTGAGATTAGTTTGATCTTATAAGGATTATATATGATTGATAAATACAAGTACAATGACATTACAGAAAAAATTCTAAAGGTTGCTTTTGAAGTACATAGTACATTACAAAGCGGTTTTGCAGAGTCAGTTTATCATAAGGCGATGATCATTGAATCTACAAAACAGGGACTTAATTTTATTTCGGAATTTGAATTAGGAATATTTTATAAAAATGAAAAAGTGGGAGCAAGAAGAGTAGATATGTTTTATGAAAAAACTATTCCGGTTGAATTAAAAGCTCTTTCAGGCTTAGAAGATGCCCATCTTGCGCAGGCAATAAATTATCTGGAAGCTTTCAATCTTGAAATCGGAATGCTTCTAAATTTTGGAGCCAAAAGTTTAGAATACAGAAGGCTTTACAATAATAAATTCAAATCTATTACTTAAGGAAAAAATCATTTTTGAATCTTATCAATCACAGGTCAATTTAACTTAAAGGGTACTGTCATTTCAAAGGCGGGGATATTTACGTAGAAGTTTTTTTTATTATTAAGATTTTGCATGAAATAGGTGCCGTGCATTTTTCCCAGCTCTGAACGCAGGTTGCAGCCGCTTATATACTGATATTTATCACCGCTTTTTAATTCTGGTTGATTGCCTATCACACCTTCACCTTCTACTTCGCGATGGGTGCCATCGCTGTCAAAAATAAACCAGTGCCGTCTTAATAATTTAACCGGGAATGAATTATTATTTTCCAAAGTAATACGATATGCAAACATGTATTCATTGGTAATTGCATTACTGTGCTCTGGCTGATAAAATGTTTCAACACTTATAGTTACACCTTCCGATATTTTTGATACCATGTTATTCACGTATATAAAAGTATATCAAAAACGCAGAAGCGTTAAAAATGTTTTAAAAAACTCTTTATTGGGAATAAAATACCGTTATC
>JBKJLG010000174.1:0-6941 GCA_046596995.1 Chitinophagaceae bacterium | reverse complement strand
CTGTTTTTCATTAAGCCAGTCAGAAATCCCCTTGGAATGATATTTTTCAAACAGATGTACAAACACGGCATCCTGACCCATATATTTTGGGTACATGTATTCATCCGTAAGCCAGTTCAATAAAAATTTATACATCTCTTTATTGGTACGGGCAAGAAGCAATAAATAATCCGCTTCTTTAATTATTGTATCAGATGAAGGAACAAGAATTTCCCTGAAATATTTTTCAACCTTTGGCAAAAAAAAGGGCGTACGAATTATGCGTTCGTCCATAAAGGTTATTCCATCCCAGTAATGTTTTTTGTATGTATTGTAATTATAAGTTGAATCTTGTTTTGTTAAAGGGCGGGCAATGGGTAAGGCAGGCTCGTTCATACTTCTAAATAACACTGCCAGCATAGTTTGTGGAAATTGTTTCACAACATTTTCCCTATATGCAGCCAGCTCATTGTTGTAAATGCTGTATTTTTTTTCATGAAGAACAGAATCTGATTTTGTAATGCTATTATTGTAAGCAATACGCTCAGCCTGCATTTGGTTGCCTTTTACGATAACAAATTTTTGATACTTCTGAAACAAAGCATTTTCTTTTGAGCCGATAACTATTGTTTTGTTTAAAAGGTCGTTAGTATCTGCTTTAATCGTTATCACCTGTTCTTTATCTACAAAAAAATCAACCATTTTATTTTTTCCTGGAAAAACAATGGAGTAAATACCAGGCTCTAATTTTTGCTTCTTTTTAAAAACAGCAATTCCCTTATTATTAATATTGGCTGAATCCTGAATATTTATACTCTTACCAAAATAATAAGTGAGGTAGGCAAGCCCGCTTTTATAATTGGGTGTTTGTAAGGTTACCTGGTAACTCTGGCTTTTAGCATAAGATGCGGCTACCAAAAAAAGTAAAGCAAAAAAAATCCTTTTCATGTAGATAAAGTAGTAACAAAAATATCTAATGCTTTTGAAAAGATAGTAGTTACATTAAATACTTAACATTTTTGCTATAAACGTAAATAGGGTGTTATAAAGTATTTTTGCCACCCATAAAAAAAGAATGAAGAAAAAAAAATTTATCATACCTAATATAGCTCTCACAGGTTATGCATCCGAAGGTAAAAGCCTGGGAAGGATAGAGGGAAAAGTAATTTTTACAGAAGGAGCAGTACCGGGAGATGTGGTGGATGTTTTTATTACGAAAAATAAAAAAGATTGGGCAGAGGGTAAGGCTATAAAATTTCATGAATATTCAAAAGAAAGAACCGAACCTTTTTGCAAACATTTTGGTATTTGCGGCGGATGCAAATGGCAAATGCTGCCTTATGAAAAGCAGTTGGAGTACAAACAACAGGAAGCCGAACAAATTTTAAAAAGAATTGGAAAGGTTGAGTTGCCGGAAATTTTACCAATCATTGGGTCAGATAAAACTATTTATTACCGCAACAAACTAGAGTTTACTTTCAGCAATAAGCGTTACCTAACTAGTGATGAAATAAATAAGGCAAAAGAAATTCCCCAGGAGAATGCATTGGGTTATCATGCCCCCAGAATTTTTGATAAAATAATTGACATTACCGAATGCTGGCTGATGGATGACGTGAATAATTTTATCCGTAATTCCATCCGGTTTTATGCACAGGAAAATGATTTATCTTATTATGATATAAAAGAACACAAAGGTTTTTTGCGAAATATTATTTTGCGTTATTGCACCACGGGTCAACTTATGGTAAACATTGTTGTTGGCTATGAAGATGCTGAAGCGATAAAAAAACTGGCAGATTTTTTACTTAATAAATTCCCGGCAATAACTACACTGCTGTACACTATTAATCAAAAATGGAATGACAGCATTTCCGATCTTGAGCCGCAAATTTATTTTGGAAAAGGCTATGTAATTGAGATGCTGGAAACATTTTCATTTAAAATTTCACCTAAATCATTTTTTCAAACCAATACCAAACAGGCAGAAAACCTTTACCGCATTGTTAGGGATTTTGCAGCATTAACTGGCGCTGAAACCGTGTACGACCTTTATTGCGGCACGGGCAGCATTGGAATATTTTTAAGCAAACAAGCAAAAAAAATAATTGGGGTAGATGTAATTGCACAATCTATTGAAGATGCAAAAGAAAATGCAGCCCTCAATCATCTTGATAAATGTGAGTTTTTTGCAGGAGATGTGATAGACATTTGCAATGAAGCTTTTTTTGCTGCACACGGCCAGCCTGATGTTGTAATTACCGACCCTCCCAGGGCGGGCATGCATGATAAACTGATTAAAAAATTACTGGGAATTGCTGCACCTAAAATTGTTTATGTAAGTTGTAATGTGGCTACGCAGGCAAGAGATATAAGTTTGTTAAGTGAAAGATATACTGTGGAAAAACTCCAGCCATTAGATATGTTTCCACATACGCACCATATAGAATGTGTGGCACTGTTGAAACTGAATAATTATGCAAAGACTAAAACTTCGGATTCTGATTTTGATCTCGGAATGGAAAGCCCTTCTTCTTTTAATCCTTCTAAATGAAAGAGGATAGTTTCATAAATATTTTTCTCAATAGATTTTTTTGTTGATGCAGTAGCAATGCAACCTGGAAGGTCAGGCGCATATGCGCTATAACCCGTGTTAGTCTTTTCGTAAACGACCAAATATTTTTTCATAATTTTATTTCAGCCTGCTTTAATATGCTATTTAAAGTTCCGGTTGCAATATCATCTGAGGGCTTATGCCCTGATATTGTTACCAGTCCTTTTTTACTTTTGTGTTTGTATTGTTTATGGCTTCCTTTTTGTCTCACAAGAAACCACCCATCCTGCTCAATAATTTTGATAATCTCTTTAACCTTCACTTATACAAATTTAATAAATCCAATTACTATTCCGAAATTGCACTTAAATAAAAAACCTAAATGGCTCAATACGGAACTTCTAATCAAAAAATAACACCTGTAGTTTTAAATCTTATTATTATTAATGCCTTGGTTTATGTGGGCCAAATGATATTGGATAAAACCGTTGGCCTTACTGAAAAGATCGCTTTGTTTTCTTACGACAGTGGTGAATTTCAGCCGTACCAGTTGGTAACGCACATGTTTGCACATTCGCCAAACTCTATATTCCACATCTTGTTTAATATGTATGCCCTTTGGATGTTTGGTACCGTGCTGGAAAGGGTTTGGGGACCAAAAAAGTTTTTAATATTTTATTTAATATGCGGACTGGCAGCAGGTTTGGCGCAAATGTTTTTAGTGCACAATGGCGTTGCTGTTGGTGCTTCCGGCGCTATAATGGGACTGCTTGCAGCTTTTGCATATTTGTTCCCCAACACTGAATTTTTTATTCTGCCATTTCCCTTCCCCATTAAAGCAAAATATATGGTAGCCATTTATGCAGCCATTGATCTGTTTGGCGGTATTCATCCCGGCGCAGCCGATAATGTTGCTCACTTTGCTCACTTGGGCGGTATGGTTATGGGGTTTATTCTGGTTATTATTTGGGGTAAAACAGATAAAAAAACAAATTACTAAAGCTTAACGTATATACTTTTACAGGTGTAAGATTGGCGTAACTTTAAACAGGAAAAAATGTAATGGGAGAAATAGAAAGATATATTGATTATAGCAGAAGAAAAATAAGCATGGGTGCAGATGGTAATGCATTGATGACACTTGTGGCTATTAATTTAATATTTTTTATCGGCATCTGGTTTATAAAAATTATTTTCTACATAACTCAATCACCAACCGGCGCTTTTGAAAATAGTGTGCTGCCATGGTTTATAATGCCGGCAAATATCTTTTCACTTGCACATATGCCATGGACGGTTATCACACATTTTTTTACTCACACCGGCGTTATAATAACCATAACAAATATACTTTGGCTATGGACGTTTGGCTCTATTTTGCAAAATATTGCCGGTAACAAAAAAGTAATACCAGTTTATATTTACGGAGGACTGGCAGGTGCAGCAGCTTTTATTACAGCTACTTATTTTATACCACCGTTACAAAACACTTTAAACTCAGCAACGCTGCAAGGCGCCAGTGCAGCCATTATGGCTATTGCGGTTGCTACCACTGCCTTAGCGCCAGATTATCGCTTTTTTAAAATGTTGAATGGTGGCATACCTATTTGGGTGCTTACTTTATTATTTGTAATTATAGATTTTGCCGGCATACCATCCGGCGCTGCTGCATATCATATTTCACATCTTGCGGGAGGCTTGATTGGGTTTTTATTTGTAGTTTTTTTACGCCGCGGAAATGATTGGAGTGCCTGGATGAATAATTTTTATGCGTGGGTGGTGAATGTTTTTAATCCTGATAAAACAAAATATGAATCAAGCATAAAGGAGAAAGTTTTTTACAGATCAGCCAATCAAAAACCTTTTGTAAAAAAATCGAATATTACACAGCAGCGCATTGATGATATACTTGATAAAATAAATCAAAAAGGATATCACCTGTTAACCGAGGAAGAAAAAAATATTTTAAAAAGAGCACGGGAAACAGAATTTTAATCATCAGGCAATATCAAATTCCTATTATTTTTTTGCCACTTTTTATAACTGCAAACAACCAATGCCAAAGTCGTTTTTAAGAAAAGCCGCCAAAAAAATATTTATCTTATTAAATATAATTGCTGCATTATTATTTTTAGCAGGCGCAAATGTTATTTATTTTGATGCAGAGAAGTTTTGGTTCATAGGTTTGCTCACACTGGCTTTGCCATATATTTTGTTTGCTCTTGTTTTCTTTTTTTTCCTTTGGGCATTTACTTTTCGTATATGGTTTTTTATTTCATTACTTGCTATTGGTGTAAGCTGGAGGGCAGTTGTAAATATTTTCCCCGTTCATTTTCCCCCATCATTTTCTCTCCAAAAAAACCCCAATACCCTGCGGGTGATGAACTGGAATGTAGAGCATTTTGATATACTCGAGCACAAAACACATCCTGAAACCAAGCAGAGCATGATTGATTTAATAAAAGAATATCAGCCCGATGTAGCCTGCTTTCAGGAAATGGTTGGCGGTGATGATGATGCGGCCATAAATTACCTCGGAGATTTTAAACGACTTCTTGGTTTTTCAGAATATTATTATTCTTATGAAAACCGTTTTAATTTTGACAGGATACATCATTTCGGCATTATCACCTTCTCAAAGTACCCCATACTTAATAAGCAAACTATCAGCATAGCTCCGCATGATTATAATTCCACCTTTCAATATGTTGATCTGCTGATAAATTCAGATACGATAAGAGTTTTTAATATTCATTTGCAATCTTTAAAATTTTCGCTAACTAACCGGCAATACCTTGATAAGCCTACCCTAACCGATTCTTCAGTAACCGAATCTAAAAGTATTATTGGTAAGCTAAAGCGGGGCTTTTTAAAACGTGCCATACAGTCGAATAAAATAAGAGAAGCTATAGAGCAAAGCCCTTACCCTGTTATAGTTTGCGGAGATTTTAATGATGTACCAAATTCTTATGCTTATACAAAAATCGGCAAGGGAATGCAGGATGCTTTTGTGCAAAAAGGGCTGGGATTTGGCAGAACATTTTCAGGGATATCGCCAACATTGCGTATTGATAATATTTTCACTGATAAAAAATTCGTTATTGATCAGTTTACAAGAGTAGCAAAAAAGCTAAGCGATCATTATCCTTTAATTACCGATGTAAGCCTTACGTATTAATGGCATTTTATTATCTTTGATTTACATGAAGAAAATTTTTTCATACCTCGCCTGCATTTGTTGTTGTAAGTAGTAATTTTTTACAACCGTTTTTCCTGTTTCTTATTTTAATTTTACAATATGCCTCTTACAGTACAAAATTCATTAAGCCGCAAAAAAGAAGAATTTAAATCCTTAACACCCGGCCATGTGGGTATGTATGTTTGCGGCCCAACTGTTAGCGGCGAAAGTCATTTGGGCCATGCAAGGCCTTACGTCACCTTCGATTTTATAAACCGTTATTTAATACACCTGGGGTATAAGGTGCGGTATGTAAGAAATATTACAGACGCCGGCCATTTTGAAGAAGAAGGAAGGGAGGCGGAAGATAAAATATCACAAAAAGCTTTGCTTGAAAAAATTGAACCGATGGAACTGGTTCAGAAATACACCAATCTTTTTCATTGGGCTATGAAGGAATTTAATAATCTTGAACCCAGCATTGAGCCAACAGCAACCGGGCATATTGTAGAGCAGATTAATATGATTGAAAAAATAATGGCTGCTGGCTTTGCCTATGAATCAGGCGGCTCTGTTTATTTTGATGTTAAAAAATATGCAGCATTATACAATTATGGAAAATTAAGCGGCCGAATAATAGAAGATTTGTTAGAAACAACAAGGGAACTTGACGGGCAGGAAGAAAAAAGGGATAAAGCAGATTTTGCATTGTGGAAAGCTGCCCCGCCAGAGCATATTATGCGATGGAAAAGCCCGTGGGGCGAAGGTTTTCCAGGATGGCACATTGAATGCTCTGCAATGGCAACAAAATATTTGGGAGCAGAATTTGATATTCATGGCGGCGGAATGGACCTGATGTTTCCGCATCACGAAAGTGAAATTGCACAGAGTACAATCTGTAACCACCAAACGCCGGCAAAATATTGGATACATAATAACATGATAACCATTGGCGGAAAAAAAATGGGTAAGAGCTATAACAATGTTATCAAGCTAACAGAAATGTTTAGTGGCAACCATCCATTGTTATCACAGGCGTTCAGCCCAATGACGGTTCGCTTTTTTATTTTACAAACACATTACCGCAGCACCTTAGATTTTAGCAGCGAAGCATTGGTGGCGGCCGAAAAAGGATTAAAGCGACTGTGGGATGGATATGAAGTATTAATCAAGCTACCAGCTATTAGCCATGAGCTGCAAGAAGAAGCAACTGATACTGAGCTCGAAGCT